>JANXQZ010000072.1 GCA_025353235.1 Bryobacterales bacterium | reverse complement strand
CTGAAGGACCGAACTGGTAAGAAACACACCATAGTCCGGCTGGAAACGATCTTTGATGCCGAAAAGGACATCAAAGGTTACATGGCATATACGACTCCCTGACCGCCCCTCGCGCATCTAAAGTTGTGAGTTGATGAAATTACCCTTGGTTGGCTGCGCTCTAATTGCGTTCGTCGCTGCTTCGGCTGCTACTCCAAAAGAGCCGCTGCAGGACTTACTTGCCCGCATGGACCAGTCGGCTGGCTCCTTCAAAGGCATGACTTCCGGCTTCAGCTGGGTTACTCACACGGCTGTCATCGATGATGATGCTAAAGAGAGCGGCACGGTGACGATGAGGCGGGCGGAGCCTGCCCAAGTGGAAGGGCGAATCGATTTCTTGCAACCGGACAAACGGACCGTGGTGTTCGAAAAACGCCGGGCCCAGATGTACACGCCCAAAACCAACACTATTCAAATTTATGATTTGGGCGATAAGGGAGAGCAGGTAGACCGCTTCGTTATGCTCGGTTTCGGGACGTCTGGCACTGAACTTGCACGGGATTACTCGGTGAGAGTTCTGGGGGCGGAGGCGTTGCAGGGCCAACGCTGCACCAAAGTAGAACTGCTTCCTAAGATGCAGGAAGTGAAGAACTTAGTCTCCAGGATCGAGCTTTGGCTGCCGGAATCGCCTGCCGAGCCGTATCCGGTGCAGGAGAAAATTTACGATAAGTCTCCCGGAGACTTTCGCATCGTGACGTACACTAACCTAAAGATCAATCCTCGGATTTCGAAGGATGCTTTGAAACTCAAGACGCCTGCAGGGGTTAAGACTATATATCCGCAAAAATGACAGCTCCCGATTCCATTCAGAACTCCGACGGACGGCTTACCTTCCTCGATTGGACCCGCGGGCTTGCTGCAGTCATCATGCTGCAAGGCCATGTGTTTCATTCCTTCACCCGCCCGGGTTTGCGGAGCGAGGGACCGTACGTACTCTCACAGTTCTTTGGCGGGTTAGGGCCAGCTATCTTCCTCGTACTCACCGGCATCACGCTTGGATTCTTGATGGATCGTCGGCAACGGCAGGAATTGCTTGCTTTCCAGCGCTTGGTTGCAGCTCTGCGGCGGGCGGGCTACCTTCTGACTTTGGCGTTTCTTTTCAGGCTTCAGCTGTGGGTTTTCGCGGCGGGACAGAGCCCCTGGACGGATTTATTTAAGGTAGATGTCCTCAATTGCATGGGAGTTACCATAGCACTGCTGTCCGTGATGGCGATCTTTACGACGGCGGACCGCGTTCGATTGTGTGCGGTGCTAGGGATTGTAATCGCGCTGGCATCGCCAGTCATCTCTTCCGTTGATTGGGGCTGGATGGCTCCAGGTATCTCTAACTACTTTGTTCCCAACTACAATTTCTTTGCATTCTTCCCCTGGGCTGCTTTCATTGCGTTCGGAGTAAGCATCGGAAGTCTTTTGCGGCTGTCTAAACCTGCCGAAATGAACCGGGTGATGCAATGGATGAGTCTGGCTGGTCTTGGCCTGCTGGTGGCGGGTCAGTATTTTTCAAACTTTCCCTCTTCTATCTACGCCAAGTCGGAATTTTGGCTGAACAGTCCGTGGCTGATCCTGATGAAGCTTGGCGGCGTCTTATTAGTGATGTCGGCGGCTTTCGTATGGACGGAATACGGGGTTAAGAATAGTTGGAGTTGGGTGCGGCAACTTGGCACTACTTCCCTCCTGGTTTATTGGGTGCATATCGAGCTCGTCTACGGCCGCTGGTTTGGATCCTGGAAGGAAACACTGACAACTCCTGAAGTGGTAGCATTCGCGGCAACGCTGATTGTGGCTATGGTGCTCCTCTCGGTGTTGAAAACTCGGTGGAGCAAAGTTTACTGGCGCGAGTGGCTGGCCCCGTACCTGTATTCGAACTCCCGCCGGGTTTCTGGCGATTAACGCAGCGGAAGCATCCTTTGCTGGCCTGCGGAGCAGTCCTGCACATCTACCGCGCAGGCTCTGGGCTTTAGATCCTTCGTAAGGCAGACGTGAACTTCGCTGATTTCGCCGGATCCGCATGCAGTGCGAAAGGTGTTCTGCGGGAACGACGTATTTGCCGCAGCAAATTTGCCGTCAACGTCGCCCGGACTCACTTGAATCGCTTGGTTGAGATTCTTGTAGTCGCTAGGAATTGTGACTGCGGCGGCGGCTTTGCGGACGGTGTCAAAGTACGTCGAGGTGTCGAGTCCGCTGCAGGTGCCGTGATCCGCCCATTCATGCTGGACAAGACCAGCATCCATCATAAGTGGCAGCATTCGAGTGACGATGTCGCTGGCTACGGGACTTGCCGGCGCGCATTGCTTGGGATACCCGCCCCTCTCGAACTGCGGCCAGAGCCCGTGAACGATAAAGCCCACGTGGTTTCCGGTCGCGCACTCGCGGCTGCTCCTGGCCGAGCCTTTCAGGTCGCAAAAATCAGGTGCCCACGAAAGGGAGAGCAAGTAATAGTCGAACTGCCCCGGCGTACTGCTTGAGCCACCCCCCTTGCGGGACCGTTTGTGAGACCTCCCGTCCGCGCCTCCCGCAGCAACAAGCACGATTAGCAGTGCGATGATCCAGTTTTTCATGTCTGCCATGATAACGCGTTGCAAAGTGTCCGCTGGGGCGGCAAATCCTTGCCAATGCCACTTAGTTTTAATGATAGGAGGCTATTCGGCAAATTGATCGGGTCGAGTGACGGGGTTTGCGCCCCGCCACCCTCCCACACCACCGGACGTGCGGTTTTCCGCATCCGGCGGTTGAACCCGGCGGCTTATTGCACCGCAAGATCCGATGGCATGAGGAATCCAGAGCGGCGCAACCTGGCGTTCGACAGAGCCTTGTGGAGGCTGCCGTTGGCCGCAAGACGCCACGCCCCTTTGCTGCTGAAGGCCACCTTCAGCAGCTGCCCTGTCACCCCGAGAGATCCCAGCGTCCGCTCCCGGCCCGCTGGTCCATGCCAGCGTTGCCAGAAGCATTTCCGGATATGCCGTCTAATCCAACCCTCCAGCCGGAAGATCGACTTCCGTTCTTCGGCCAAGCGGTAGTAGCCCCACCAGCCTCGAACGAACCGCTGCCAGTTGTCCCGCAGCTGTGTGCTCGTCACACTCTGGCAGCTGCGCCATTTCTCCCGCACTTTTGTTTTGAACCGCTCCAAGCTCTCCGGCGCTATCTCGATCCGCCTTTCGCGGCTCAGTCGAAACCCCAGAAACTTGCGCTCCCAGGTCCTCCCCGCCCCGCTCTTGGCGGCATTCAGCTTCAGCCGCAGGTGCTTCTCTATCCAGTTCTGAATCGACTCCAGCGTGCTCGTCGCCGCTGCCTGGCTGCTTAAGTAGATGTTGCAGTCGTCCGCATACCGGCAATAAGAGTGCCCCCGCCTATCCAGTTCCTTATCGAGCGCGTCCAGGCAGATGTTGGCCAGCAGCGGAGACAGCGGCCCTCCTTGCGGAGTCCCCTCCCTGCTTTCCATCACTACCCCTTCCACCATGGCTCCGCTGCGCAAGAATTTACCGATCAGCCGGAGCATCCTTTTGTCGCGGATCGTCCTTCCGATCCGTCCCATCAGGATGTCGTGGCTGACCTGGTCGAAGAATTTGGTGATATCCATATCCACCACCCACTCCTTCCCCTGCCGGGCAAACTCCTGCGCCGCCCGCATGGCGTCGGCTGCGCTTCTGCCTGGGCGAAACCCGTAGCTGTGAGTGCTGAACATCGGCTCGAAAATCGGCGTCATTGCCTGCAGCAGCAGCTGCTGCACAAACCGATCCAACACCGTCGGTATCCCCAGCATTCTTACGCCCCCGCTTGGCTTCGGTATTTCGATTCGCCTTACGGGCGCGGGAACGTAGGTCCCGGCCAGCAGCTTCGCCCGGATTTTCTCCCAGTGGGTTTCCAGGTGTTTCTCCAGTTCGGCTGCCGTCACTTACCGCTTCGACGGCTTTCCGGCAATTTTCCGGCGAGACAGCTTCTTCCATCAGGTTCTCGTGCATCGCTTTCTGTCGGAAGGTTCGCGGAACAGCGTCCGCGGCTGCACCGCTTCTGCCTTTGGCACCCGCACAGGTGGCTGCCGTAGTTGCAACTCCTGGCGAATGTGGTCTCTTTGGGCTGTTCCAGTCCCCTCTCTAGCTCTGTTCCTTGATTCTTCGGCCCTTCGCTCCATCGGCGTTACCCGACTTCTCGGCTACTACGGCCTCTGCTGACTTCTCCTCCACTCTCATGGAAGAGATCTCCCCAGGTAAGGCGCAGTCTCTATCCCCTCGTGCCGTCCGGCTCTACCTGATGCGTCTTGATGACGATTGGGCTTCGCTGTTCCCAGCCAGCTTGCGGCCCGCACCCGGCCTCG
>JANXQZ010000064.1 GCA_025353235.1 Bryobacterales bacterium | reverse complement strand
GAGATTGCATAAAACAGAGTGGCGCTTAAATGTCATTTGGAGTTGTATGAATAGAAGATGAAAAACCTGTAAACGTCTGTGCTATCGCATGTTGAGGAAACCAGGAACCCTGCGCCGCTTGAGTGGTATTGACATGGGCTTTAAGACCGCGCGACAATAGAAGTTCCGCTCAGGCGGGAGTAACTCAGCTGGTAGAGTGCAACCTTGCCAAGGTTGATGTCGCGGGTTCGAATCCCGTCTCCCGCTCCATCCTTTCGAACTTTCCGTTCAGCCCGTTCGTATATACAGGTGGAGCCTCCTCATGCTAAAACTGCTACTCTTCTGCCTCCTGCTCGTCTTTTGCTGGCCCCTGGCAATCATTGCGCTGATTCTATATCCGCTAGTCTGGCTAATATTGCTTCCCTTCCGAATCGTGGGGTTCGCGGTTGCAGGCGTACTGGAATTAGTCTGGGCGCTCTTTACGCTCCCGGCTCGTCTCGTAAAGAAGTTGGCCTGACTCCCGGTTAGAATTAGAGCAATGGCCCGATTCGCAGGCGTCGATTATTTCCTCACTGATTCTCTGTTGAACGAACAAGAACTCCTGGTCCGGCAAACCGCCCGCCAGTTCGTCGAAGATCGCGTCATTCCGGTGATCCGGGACTGCTTTCGAGACGGGAGGTTTCCGAAAGACTTGATCCCGGAGCTAGGACGCTTGGGCTTTCTCGGCGCGAATCTGGAAGGGTACGGGTGCGCCGGGATGAGCAATGTCGAGTACGGCCTCATCATGCAGGAATTGGAGCGCGGCGATTCGGGTCTTCGCAGCTTTGTCTCCGTCCAGGGCGCGCTGGTGATGTACCCAATCCTCACCTATGGTTCCGACGAGCAGAAGAAGCGCTGGCTGCCCAAACTGCAATCGGGCGAGGCGCTCGGCTGTTTCGGGCTTACCGAACCAGGTTTTGGATCGAATCCGGCGGGCATGCAAACCAAAGCCAAGCGGGACGGCAGCGCCTGGATTCTCAATGGCGAGAAAACCTGGATCACGAATGGATCGGTGGCCGACGTCGCCGTGGTTTGGGCTCGGACGGAGGAGGGCATTCGCGGCTTCGTCGTGGAGAAGGGGACACCTGGATTCTCCGCTTCCGAAATCCACGGAAAGATGTCCATGCGCGCTTCAGTAACGTCCAGTCTCGCCTTTTCCGATTGCAGGGTTCCCGCGAGTTCGATGCTGCCTGGCGCGAAGGGTTTGAAAGGACCGCTCGGCTGCTTGACGCAAGCCCGCTTCGGGATCGGCTGGGGCGTGCTTGGTGCCGCCATGGATTGTTACGAGACCGCCCGCCAGTATGCGATCCTCCGCAAACAATTCGATGAGCGGCCAATTGCGTCACATCAGCTCGTGCAGGAGAAGCTGGCGTGGATGGTGACCGAGATTACGAAGGCGCAACTGCTGGCGCTGCATGCGGGCCGACTGAAGGATCAGGGGAAGCTCGAAGCCGCCCATGTCTCCATGCTGAAGAAGAACAACGTCCACATGGCGCTAGAGTGCGCGCGCCTAAGCCGGGACCTGCTGGGCGCTAACGGGATTATGGACGAGTATCCCATCATGCGCCACATGTGTAATCTGGAAACGGTGAAGACTTACGAGGGCACCGATCATATTCACACGCTGGTGATTGGCGAACGCGTGACCGGGATCGCCGCTTACAAGTAAGCGGAAGTCAACGCCCAACTGCGGTGATGGAACCATTTCGATTACGGAGACCCGTATGGTGGCGAGTGCTTCGGGTCATGGTGAAAATCTCGACACGATTGGAAGCTTGGATTTCACGCATGCAGCTTAATCGTACGCTGCCGAGGGCTATTTCGCTTGGGTCGCGGTTGGTTTCGGGCGGGGATTGACGATAGCCCGCTTGGCTTCACGGACGAGCGGGCCGATATTCAGCGCCGTCACAGTGATCAGCGCCAAGACGCAGCAGGCAATCAGCGGAACCACCACCTTCGCCCACGCTCGCCGAAAACGAAAGAATCTGTGGCTGCAGCTGTTGCAGCGGACAGGCACGAGTTGCATCCCCTTCAACATTCCATCCAAGAAGCCCTGCTGCATGGAGGGGCGGAGATCGCTCCACCCGCAACTTGGACAGTAGGGCTTTTGCACGACACCTGACATCATAAGGGATGATTACGGAAGCGGGCAAGAAGTTTCGCCGAATGACGTACACTGGACCAGAATGCGCTCGCTATGTCTGGCACTTCTCATATCTTGTTGTCTAAACGCAGTGGAGCGGACGTCCATTTTTCCAGCTGGCACGAAGTTAGCGGGTCCATACAGTCCTGGGATCATGGCCGGAGACTATCTGTATGTTTCCGGGCAAGGGGCTCGGGACGCCGCCGGCAAACTCCCGGATAGCGTGGAAGCTCAGACGCGCCAATGCCTCGAGAATATCAAGGCCGTGGTGGAGCAGGCCGGTCTCACGATGGACCATATCGTCTACACGCACACCTACCTGATCAATATGAAAAACTACGCCGCGATGAACGCGGCGTATGCAACCTACTTTCACGATGTCCTTCCGGCCCGTTCCACCATGGGGGTGGCGCGCATGCCGCTCGAC
>JANXQZ010000011.1 GCA_025353235.1 Bryobacterales bacterium | reverse complement strand
CGCAATTACGAAATGAGGTGCTGAATATGCGACAGATGGTGACGCTTTCCTTGCTGCAGCAGCAAGGCGCAAGTGATCGGCTCAAGGGCGTGAACTGGGCGTACCGCGTGGAGCAGCCCGATACCGAAGTGCTCGCCGCGCTGCTTTACACAGTCAATCACGATCCGAACGTCAATGTCAGGCTGGCTTCCGTGGATGCTCTCCGGACATACTCGGACAGCCCAGTGGCGAGGCGCGGACTGCTGCAGGCCATCGGCAAACAGGAATCGCCCATGGTGCAAATCGCGCTGATTGACCAGCTTGCCGAGTTGCGCGATCAGACCGCCGTTCCTGCCCTGCGCAGTCTAGAGACCGATGCAAAAGTGAACGCGGAAGTCAGGCAGAGAGCGCAGTGGGCGCTCGGGAGATTGCAATGAGAAAGCTGCTGATCCTAGTAGTCGCACTCGCCCCAGCCTTCGCCGATGTCGAAGATCGCACCACCGAATCGAAGTCATTTCCAGCTGCGCGGCTGGTTATTCTCGATAACCTGAACGGCTCCATAGAAGCTACCGGGTATGACGGAAATGACCTGCAGGTGGAAGCCGCCCGACGCATTCAGGCGGAAACGCCCGAGCGCCTGGATGCGGCCAGAAAGGAAGTGAAGCTCGATATGCAGCAGTCGGGCGATACCGTGAAACTCTTCGTCGATGGACCCTTCCGCTGTAACTGCAAGGAAGGCTGGAACAGTTCATCTCGTCATCAGGGCTACACCGTCTATTACGACTTCAAGCTGAAAGTGCCGAGGGCGGCGCGGGTCGACCTCTATACGGTCAACCACGGCGAGATCATCGTCCGGGGCATTGGGGGTCCGTTCGACGTTCACAACGTAAACGGCCGCATCGAAATGACCGACATGGGCGGGTCAGGAAAGGCGCACACCGTCAACGGACCTGTGAAAGTGACGTTCACCCGAAACCCGACTGCGGCGAGTTCGTTCGAGACCGTAAACGGCAATGTGGACGTGACCTTCCGCAAGGGTCTATCAGCGGACGTGCGCATGCAAACCATGCATGGCGAAATGTATACCGATTTTGAGGTCAGCACGCTGCCTCTTGAATCGACGGCTGCCGAAAAGCAGGACGGCAAGTTCGTCTTTCGGCGGGGCGGAGCCACTGGGATCCGGATCGGGTCTGGCGGAGTAGAAGTCAAATTGAAAACTCTGAACGGCGAAATCTTTGTGAGAGATCGGGAAAAAAAATGAAAACAACTACGGCAACACTTTTATTCATTGGCGCTTGTACGGCGGGATTCGCCCAGGACGCCTCGAACCGGGTTACGGTTCCTTTTAGCGACGCCTCGCGACCGCGCAAGCTGGTCGGCTCTATGATGCAGGGCTGCTTCGAAGTGGAAGGCTACGACGGCAAGGAAGTAGTCGTCGAGTCTCGCGCCAGAAACGGCGAGCGAGGCGAGCGGGCTTCTCGCACTCCCGCCGGTGCCGAAGGACTCAAGCGCATTGAGCCTTCGGGCATGGGGCTGACCGTGGAAGAAGAGAACAACACGGTGCGTATCCACGCCTCGCCAGGACGATCCAGCGATCTCTTTGTGCGCGTACCGTTTGCCACATCTCTCAAGCTGGAGTGCATGAACGGGGGCGAGATCAAGGTCAACAAGGTGACCGGGGACCTCGAGTTGCAGAATCTGAATGGCGCGGTGACGGCAACCAATGTTTCGGGATCGATTATTGCCCATTCGCTCAACGGGAAGGTCCTTGTCACCCTGGATAAGGCTACGCCAGACAAGCCGATGTCATTCAGCTCGATGAACGGAGTTATTGACGTCACGCTGCCGCCCGACATGCGAGGCAGTGTGCACATGAAGTCCGACAACGGCGATATTTTCAGCGATTTTGATATTAAACTGAATCCAAACGCCTCTGCCCCCGTGGTCGAGGATGGGCGATCCAAAGGCGGCAAGTACCGGGTCAAGATTGACCATGCAACGGTCGGCACGATCAACGGAGGCGGCCCCGATCTAACTTTTAAGACATTCAACGGGAACATCTATATCCGTAAGAAGAAGTGACGCTTTCTAGCGTGTCGAGCCGCCTGGAAAGGCGGCTGCAGCCAGGATTGGCTGCCCCACAATGCAACGAGATTCGTCGCGGCGCAGAAAAATAAGGATGTTGTAGTGCAAAGGTGCGTAGCTGTAGTACAAACCGAATTCCATCAAGTCAGTCAAAAGGTCTAACATGGGCAACCTCTGGAACGACATTCGCTTTGCCGTGCGGACTCTGCGTAGGTCCCCGGTATTCACCGCAGTGGCAGTGATCTCGCTTGGTCTCGGAATTGGCGCGAACACGGCGATATTTACGCTCCTCGATCAGATTCTTCTGCGCATGATCAACGAGAAATTCGCCAAGAAGTTCTTCGGCACTGGAGCGAACGCGATAGGCCGCCGCGTTGGCTTCGGCATTGATCCGGGCACTAAGATCGACATGGAAATAGTTGGCGTCATCAAAGACATCAAATACACCAATCTGCGCGATGAGATACCTATACAGATGTTTGTTCCATACATGGCGAGCCGCTACGTGGGGGCTATGACCGTCTACGTGCGAACCTCATTGGATGCGAATCAGTTCTTTTCGGCCGTGCGCGCGAAGGCGGGGCGCCTCGATGCCAATCTTCCGTTATACGGCATGCGAACCATCGATACGCAGATTGCGAATTCTTTGCTTGTCGAGCGTCTGGTAGCGAGTTTGTCCACCGTCTTTGGCTTTCTTGCCTCTCTGCTGGCGACCATCGGTTTGTACGGAGTGATGGCCTACACGGTGGCTCGGCGGACTCGCGAGATCGGGATCCGCATGGCGCTGGGCGCGTTCCAAGGGCACGTGATCTGGATGGTAATGCGCGAGGTGCTGCTGCTGGTTGGGATCGGGGTAGTGGCCGGTCTGGCTGCCTCCGTCGCGCTGACTCGCTTCGTGCAGACTCAGCTATACGGACTGACGGCTCACGATCCGATAACTCTCATAGTCGCGACGCTGGGGCTGGCGGCGGTCGCTTGCGGAGCTGGGTACATCCCGGCAATCCGGGCCAGCCGGGTGGATGCCATTCACGCGCTCAGGTACGAGTAGAAAGCTCTCGAAACGTGCTGTTCTCCCAGTACGTAGTAGTAGTAAATGAAGTGTTCAGGTATTTGGCTGCTTTGCGCGGTCTCAGGCGGGGCTCTGCTTCCAGCAGCAGCCGCAGACGACAACATCACGTTTCGAAGCGACGTATCGCTGGTGCGCGTGGATGCTCAGGTTCTCGATAGCACTAACCGCGCGGTCACTGGGATGCGCGCCGAGGATTTCGTCCTTCGCGAAGAAGGCCGCGTTCAGCCAATTCGGAATTTCTCAAATGAAAATATGCCAGTGGACGTGCTGCTGCTCTTTGATGTCAGCGCCAGCATGCGTCCGCACGTCCAGCGCATCGCCTCGGCGGCTCACCAAGCGTTAAGCGTGCTGGGCGAAACGGACCGAGTCGGGATCATGGTTTTTGACCGGTCTACTCGCGTCCGCCTCTCGATGCGAAGCAATCGTTCTGAAGTGGAGCGCGAGCTCGAGAATATGCTGCGGCAGGAGACCTTTCGGGGAGGCACGGATATTACGCGCGCGTTGCTCGATGCTGCGGCTTACGTTGGCCGCGAAGGCCGGAAGGATGCCCGTCGGGCGATCGTGATTCTGACTGACGATATGACTGAATTCGACCGCGATGAGGCGGGTGTTTCGCGCGCCCTGACGCGAGCCGATGCAGTGCTGAGCGCGTTGATTGCCCCGGATGCGGTAGGCAACCGAGGAGGCTACGGGGGAGGACGCCATGGTGGCGGAGGGGGGAACGCCCCAACCATTGGCGGAGGCTTGGGTGGTGTGATCTTTGGACCTCCCGGCGGGTACGGCGGAGGGCGCGGTGGTCGTAGAGGCGGGGGCGGTTATCCAGGCGGCGGCTCTCAGGGTGGCGGTTCTCCCGGTGGTGGCTCCCGGACGAAGTCGGCCGGGACCTCCGAGATCGCTCGCGATTCGGGCGGCGACAGTCTGCCGGTGGACGATGCGTCTGCTTTGGAAACTACGCTGAGTCGGATTCGTCAGCGATATGCGTTGCACTTCCTGGTCCCTGCGGGTGCTCGTTCGGGTCAGGTACGGAACATTGAAGTCGCCTTGTCCGATACAGCCCGTCAGCGTTATGCGGACGCCGAGATTCGCTACCGGCATACCTATGTTGCCCCGAATGGGCTTCTGGAAAGTGGACCCGCTTACACAACAAGCACCGGCAGTTCCGATCCAGTTGTGGTGACCCCCGAGTCCAGTCAGCGGAAACGGCGAGCCGTGAGCGAACCGGATGGTAGTCGCGGCCCGAGCACTGGTCCTGTTCAGCCGGATAGCTTGGACTCCGATTCCGGATCCGGCAAATGGCGCAAGGTAAAGCCGGGTGAACAGCCGTAAATCAAGAGGGTCAAGCAGCTGGCCAGTTCCCACGTGTTCCCAACGGCAAACTACCTTGCGCGATAACGAGCCCCATTGATACGATTATTTGGGTGCTCGTGCGTCAGTCGTTCAGACTTAATTCATTCACCTTGACCGCTGCAGGTTCCCCTGGAATGGGCACTTAGACAGGCATGACATATCTGGCAAGGTCGGAGATAATATCGAGAATATAGCACTGAAGCATTACCACACGAGGGTCGGTTTCAGTGCGCTCCGTGGGGCCCGTGTGGCTGGGCTCATGGCTATCCGCAGAGATGAAACCTTTAAGTGCTCGGCTGCTGACTATGGGCGCAACGATCCAAGAGCCTTTTGGGTCCTTGTCGAGTTTGCCACAATTAGGAACTATCTCCCCAAACATTGCGGGGTGTTGCCACTTGGCGTGCGGATCGTGCAGAAATCGAGCGATCGTATATCGGCAGTATCGGTCACTGGCTGGCGTTCGGATTCCCTCGTACATACATCGCAGTTTTTTGCCAGCCGTTGTCGCCTCCTTGTTGGTGAGTGAATCGATGCAGACAAATTTTGACGGTAAATGCGACTTCGCGGGGCCGGACGAGCAGGGAAAGATTGATTGCCAGATTCGTACTCGCTGTAGCCCAGCCGCTGGAAGCAACACTGCTTTCATTAATGCCTCAAGAATACGTTGGCAGAATACCCGCTCTTGCAGGCGATCTGCGGTCCAAGTATCCCCATTGTCGATTTCTCGAATTTACTTGTAGAGCCCATCCAGAAAGGAAGCCGCTAAGGGCAGTTCGGATCCATAAATGTCGTTCGCCAACAAGTTAGCCAGTCGGCGTATTTGGCGGCAGGAAGCATGAAAGAGCTTAAGTGTGCCCGTATTGGGACCCTTGTTAAGTTCGTTAGCTTTGAGCTTGCTCCATGTAACGAGAACAGCCTCTGTTTGGCCGCCAGCTCGCACAGGGCAGGCAAATACTGGGCCAGATATCTGATAGGTTGCCACCCCTTCGAGGTTAAGC
>JANXQZ010000009.1 GCA_025353235.1 Bryobacterales bacterium | reverse complement strand
CGGATTATTGATGATGATGAGGACGGGGTAGTGGCTTTCTTTCCGTCTGACCACTATTACTCCGACGAAAAACGCTTCGTGTCGGCCGTGAAATCGGCCATGGAAATGGCTGCCGAGCATCCAGACTCGCTTATTCTGCTGGGTGCCGAGCCCACTCATGCCGAGATCGAGTATGGGTGGATCGAGCCGGGGCGGATTGCCGGACTCAGGTATGGCGAGCAGCTCCTTTGCGTCAATCGTTTTTGGGAGAAGCCCACCTTGGCCATGGCAGAAACCCTGCAGCAGCGCGGGTGCCTATGGAACACGTTCGTGATGGTGGGCCGGGCCAGGACATTTGTCGAGTTGTTGCGATCAACCGTACCCGCTCTGTTGCGGGCCTTTACCGTAACGTGGCAGGATGGCGAGGCCAGAGGCGCCTACGAGTTCCTGCCTTCTGTCGATTTCTCGCAACAAGTGCTCTCGAAGTGTACGGGTCGCCTGCTGGTGCTCCGTCTCGCCGACGTCGGATGGAGCGATCTTGGCCACCCGCATCGTGTCATCACCACGCTAGCGCGAGCGGGTGTCGCGATACACCGTGCGACTGCGCTGCGCGACACCTGCACCGCTTCCTTACAGCTCACCTGAGGCAAAAATCCCGTATGTCGTTGTGAGCGGTTTTATGGTTCTCGTTCGCGGCAACTCCCCAAACTATACGCCTTCGTCACGGAGGTCGTTGCTCGGCAGGGCAACCCGAACTGCATTCAATACGGCTGCCACATCAATCAGCTCCTGCGCCACCGCACCCGCAACGGGTGGTAAGTATCCCGCTGCCGCTAGCAACATGCCCACCATGCTCAAGCCCATGCCGCCGACGGCGCTTTGGAGTGCGATCCTCCGCATGCGGCGCCCGATATGAATCAACTCATCCACCTTGCGGAGTGAAGCTTCCAGGACGACGGCATCGGCGGCCTCTGCCGTGACATCGCTGTTTTGGCCAAAAGCGATCCCCACCGTGGCCGCTTGCATGGCCGGAGCGTCATTGATGCCGTCTCCCACGAATAGCGTCGGCGCGCGCTTGGCCTCTTGCCTTACGATTGCGACTTTCTCTTCCGGGCTCTTGCCAAACAGCGCTTCGGTGATGCCGACCTGGCCCGCCAGATATCGCACCTCGGCTTCGCGATCACCCGACAGCAAGATCACCCGGCTCACCTTATGCTTGGGACCGAGGTGGCTAATGAAAAAGCGGCTCTCCTGGCGCGGCGCATCGCGGAAACGAAACGTCGCGCCATACTTTCCATCCAGCATCAGGATGCACTCCATTCCCGGGGCAACCGGCGGCAGCATGGCGGTAGCGGCGGCCGGCACTTTCTTGCGGCCCGTGATCTGAACCATCTCCGATCCAATTGTTCCGCTCAATCCCGCTCCAGGCCTCTCGCTTATCTCAGACACCGCAGCGAGCTCGATGTTCCTCTGCTGCGCGGCATCCAGGATCGAGGCGGCGAGCGGATGTTTGGAATACTGTTCCAAACTTGCCGCCATCCGGATTGCCCGATCGCGGGTAACGCCCGGCGCACACAGGGTCTCCGTCAAGGAAGGTTTGCCGTAAGTGAGAGTTCCCGTCTTATCGAAAATCACCGTTCGGCAGGAATCGATTCGTTCCAACATGCCGGGGTTTTTGATGATGATGGCGCGACTGGCCGCTACCGAGATAGCGCCGATGATGGCAACGGGTATAGCCAGCAACAAGGGGCACGGGTGGCAATCACAAGGACCGCTAGAAATCGCGTCGGATCATTGCCGGCGATCCAGCCAATCACGGCGATCGCGAGCGCGAGCACTGTGTACCACGCTCCCAGGCGGTCCGCAATCCTGCGGAATTGCGGGCGATTTGTCTCAGCTTCCTGCATCACCCGCGTGATTTTCGCATAGCGCGAATCGACCGGCAGCCTCCCCACCTTGATCGTCAGCGCTGTCTCGCCGTTGACCGCGCCGGACAATACTTCCGCGCCCGCCACCTTTGAGATTTGGTACGGCTCTCCGGTCAGGTACGACTCATCCATCGTTCCCCGTCCCTGAGCAACCGTGCCGTCCACCGGACAAATTTCATGCGGGAAGACCACCAGCAGATCGCCTTTGTGAACGTCCCCGAGCGGTATTTCCTCAATTTGAGATACGGTGCGCCGGTGGGCGACGCTGGGCATGCGCTTGGCGAGCGCACCCAGTACGGCCGAGGCCCTGCGGGTTGCGTATTGTTCGAGCGCTGCGCCGCCAGACAGCATGAGCACTACGATAGCCCCGGCCAGGTATTGGCCCAATATTGCCGAGGTCAGGATCGAGATTCCGGCCAGGAGATCGGAGCCGAACTCAGCGACGGCCATCTTACGCAGGAGATCGAAGATCAGCGGTCCGCCGCCAACGGCCAGAACCACGAAAAGAGGCCACTGGGACTTGCTGAGCGGGGCGTGCAATAAATATCTCGCGATGAGATACCAAGACACGCCAAGCGCTGACAGCAAGGCAATGTAAGTTTCCTTGGAGAAAGCGCGTAGCCATTTGCTACCGCTTCCGCTCGAACGAGAAGATCGAGTACCCGGCGGAAGGTTCACCATCGAACCGTTTCAGTTGGAGATTGTGAAGTCTGCCGCACAACGAGTCTCCCGAGGCTTCTCATTACTTTTTCAGACTACGGACGTATGCGACAACGTTTTCGACAACCGTACCGGATACCCTTTGACCGGCCTTCGTCTTGCCCGTCCATTCCTTGACGATCTTCTTTAGGTCGCGTCGCTCATGGCCTGGCAGTCGGCCGACTGGGATGTTTGATCATCTTGGCGACGGATAGATTGGGTGTTCCATCAAAAACGTCGCAGGACTTGCGGGACTTAACGTAAACCGCCTCTCCGGCCTTGGAGTCGGAGGCCGACGCCCGGTCGCACACAAGGTAATCAAGGTGAACGTTATCAGAATCGCTCGCAGGTTAGAAGCTCTTGATTTTGTTGTTTGTCGCAGCTCATTTGCCTTTGGAATCTTACCATTCTTTCTGCTACTCCGAGGTTTTTCAGTATGTCGGGCAACGTTTCTTCAACGGCCAGCGATTGGGGGCAATCGTTGCGATCCTGTTGATGGTTTCTTATTGGGAGTTGGTGATTGTCTTCGTGGCAGCGGAGCCGCCCGGGTCGTCGGCATGGCCGACATTATTGGGGCGGCTGATGCTGCCAAGGAAGAACGAGGGCTGGTCATTGACGAGCTTGCAGCAACCGTCGATCAAGACGGGTGGTCTCCAGTGCATCAACACTAGTAATCCGCCGCGGCGTGTGTTCGGGAGCATGGTGCGCCGGATCGCAGCCCTACCGGCTGGCGGCTGGTGAAGCACGCCCATGGGGTAGACGAAAGCTGTAGCCGCAATCAAATCGATCAGAAGGGAGGTAACGGGAGATGAGTGGTGAGAAATCGGCTGAAGGGAGCGGCGTTCTGGGTGACGTGTGTCTGGTGAGACCGACGGGCTGGTCTGGGCGTGCTGCTTCGGCCTGGAACGAAAGTCTGCCTGGGCCAGCCCCTCGCACCGTGGTAGGGTATAGGCAATTGCCAGGCGGAAAACTCAAAATGGAAATCAGATCCCTCGCCCACCGACGACCGCCTCCGAGGCTCGTCCAACCAGCGCTGGGGCATTTCACGCTTTCTCAGTTAAGAACTGCGCTATATCGCGCATCGACGACGAGGAGAACCTCCGAACTGATTGCAAACAATCTCATTAAAGCTGGGGATCAAGCTGCTTTCTGTTTAGTGAACGACAAGGTCTGCGTATTTTCGAGCACTGCACAAGGGAGACGGTTGAATGCGAGTTACAAAGTGGCTACGAGTTGCACTTCCGGGGTCGGTGCTGATCGTCATCCCCCTGTGTCTATTGTTTGTGTCGACGAAAAGCT
This sequence comes from Bryobacterales bacterium, assembly GCA_025353235.1. Lineage (GTDB taxonomy): Bacteria > Acidobacteriota > Terriglobia > Bryobacterales > Bryobacteraceae > JANXQZ01. The sequence continues at coordinate 1,433 of JANXQZ010000009.1, read as the reverse complement.
ACGCTATTCCCGCCTTTTCACGAAAATACCAGACGTCGTGCACGACTTGTCACTTGGACTTTCCGAAGTTGAATGATTTCGGGAAGGCGTTTAAGGATGCTGGCTTCAAGTTCCCCAAGGATGACGAAACTTACGTGAAATCACCGCCGACGCTGCTGGGCGCGGAGGCCCAGAAAGAAGTCTGGCCGCACACCGTATGGCCGGGGGAGATTCCGGGGATGCCGCCTATCGGTCTGCGCATGAACAGCTTTTTTCAGGTGACGGGCAACAACCGAAACCGTTTCAACGGGCTCGCCGCGACTGGCGCGCTACCTCAGATCATCCCGCGCACCGATTTCGAGAGCGGGCTTTTTAGTATATTCACGGCCGGTAATTTTGGCGGAGATATCGCATTCTGGGTAGACGACGACATCAGCGTAGGGGGCGCAAACTCTGCAGGCGGTTTGGGAGATGCATACCTGCGCTTCGTGAACATCGGACGCCTGCTCAAGCTACCCAAGGACTCGCTTAGCCTCCGCGCGGGACAATTTGAACTGGATCTTCCGTTCACCCAGGCGCGCAACATCAATCTAAGCCCTTACGATATTTACTCGGAAAGCAACATCGGCGCTATCGGCTCGATGACAGCGCTCCAGCAGAACGTAGCCAACCAGTTCACTTTCGCCGGAGCGGCCAAGGGAATCGAGTTGAGCGGCGGCCACACTTATGGTGGGTACCACTATTCAGTAGCTATTCTCAACCAGAACACCAGCGGATTGAGCCAGACCAACAGCCCGTTTGTACCCTCGGCAACCGGGGGCTCCAGCGGTGGCTTGGGCTTCGCTTCGGATTCCAGCCTCAAGGACGTTTACGCGCGTTTCGCGTACCGCTTCAATCTGGAGCGCGACTCCGAGAGCCGGAATGCGATTCAGGCTGCGGCAACCACCGGACCTCGCGATCATACCTACCTGAACCTGGGATCGTTTTACTTGCACGGGAAATCGCAACAGGGTTTGCTCACTACGTTTCCGGGCGGCGATCCCCGGCTGCTCTATGCGCGCGAGCCGTATTACCGGGCGGGTGGAGACTTCAGTTTCAATTACCGCACTTTCAATTTGTTCGGAGTATACATGTACGGCCGGGACAACAACCTGCTGCCGGTGGATGACAAGGGCATGCTGATCACGCTGCCGTTAGAATCGACCAGCCCCGGGGCAGTGGGATTCGTTTCCAGCGTGCCGGCCAAGTTCCACGGCGGCTTTCTCGAGGCGGATTATCTGGTTCTGCCCTGGATCATGGCTATCGGCCGCTGGGACGGCGTTCATTCCAGCGCGGATCGTATCAATGGTCTCGCTCTGACCAGCGGAACGCCTTTCTTCGGCCCGCTTCGCTCGCAGCGAAACCGCTACACTCCGGGCATCCAGTTCCTGATTCATCCCAATATCAAAGCCTCA
>JANXQZ010000019.1 GCA_025353235.1 Bryobacterales bacterium | reverse complement strand
GATGCAACTTTCGCAACACTCGCTGACATCGTAGAGGCTGTAGCGGATAACAATGAAAGTGTAATCTTGTTTTTTGCTATTGCGCCCGCAAACGTACTCATCGTAGAAAGCGCTGATTTGATCCTGGTTCGGACCATGTTTCCTGCGAACGTTGATTGTGTTCTTCGCTTCGCTCACCCCTGGCGTTTGCACGGTATCGAGCACGCAGGCCACGCTGATCAACATCGGCCAGTGCTCCATTCAAGCCACTCAGCCGGGCAACCCAAACTACCAGGCGGCCACGCCGGTCACGCAGACCTTCAGCGTGATTGCCTCGGACCTAACCATCGCGAAGAGCCATGTCGGCCACTTCTCCCAAGGGCAGAACGGTGCGATCTATACAATCCAGGTGACTAACTCCGGCAATGGGCCGACCAACGGCAGTCTGGTGACAGTAACCGATACTCTTCCGGCTGGCCTGACCGCTACATCCCTGGCCGGTACGGGCTGGACCTGCGCAGCGCTGTCCTGTTCGCGCAGTGACGTCTTGACGAACGGATTCAGCTATCCGCCCATCACTTTGACGGTAAACGTGGATCCGTCCGCTCCCGCCAACGTGACCAATCAAGTGTCAGTATCGGGCGGAGGCGAAGTCAACCTGAGCAACGATACGGCGAACGATCCGACCGTCATCAACCCCGTCGTGGATGTATCCTCGCAGGTGATCGTTGCCCAGTCCGGTTTCGCCCGCAATCGCGCGACCGGCCTTTTGGTAGCAACGCTGACGCTGACGAGCAAAGGTGGACCGATCAGCGGTCCCGTCCAAGTGGTGCTGACCAACCTGACGCCCGGCGTCACGATGACCAATAACTCCGGGACCCGCAACGGCAGCCCGTATATTACGCTCTCAGCGGGAGTACCATCGAGCGTCCAGATACAATTCTCGAATCCCAGCGGCGGGTTTATCAGCTTTACGCCCGTCATCGACTCAGGAATATTTTAGTCTCGCAAAACATCCTGCAGCGCGGCGGCTAACTCGGGGTATCTAAATTGATAACCCGCAATTCTAGCCGCCTCGGGCAGCACGCGCTGACTGGCGAGCACCACGCCAGCCATCTCGCCGAACATCAGCTTGAGCGCAAACGCCGGCACTGAGAACACTGCGGGACGATGCACCGCCTCCCCTAACGTTCTCGTGAAATCCTCGTTTGTAATCGGATGTGGAGCGGTCCCGTTCCAAGCGCCGCGAACGTTCTTGTTCCCCAGCGCAAACAGCATCATCCCAATAATGTCATCGATATGCACCCACGACATCCACTGTTTACCCGAACCCAGTTTCCCGCCAGCCCCCATCTTAAAAGGCGGCAGCATCTTGGCGAGCGCCCCGCCATCTTTACCGAGCACTACCCCGGTTCGGATCTTCACCACGCGAATCCCCAAAGCTTCCGCCAGGTCGGCTTCCTTCTCCCAGTCGGCTGTGACCTGTGCCAGGAACCCTTCCCCAGGGCGCGAACTCTCGGTGAGCATCTCATCCCCGCGCGACCCGTAAATCCCAATCGCAGAAGCCGAGATCAGCACCGCCGGACGCCGAGACTGCTTCGAGAGCGCATGCACAAGATGGCGCGTGCCCAGGATGCGGCTATCGCGAATGCGCCGTTTCACCTCAGGAGTCCAACGCTCCGCTACAGGCTCACCAGCCAGGTGGATAACGGCGTCGGCCGCAGCTAAGCTCTCTTCGGGCGGCTCGCCCGCCATGGAATCCCACTGCGAAAAAGGCAGTCCAGCAACGGGGCGACGGCCCAGGACTCGCAACGTATGCCCCTCTGCCTGCAACCTCTCGATCAACCGCTTGCCCAGAAACCCGCTTGCTCCGGTCAGAGTAATGTTCATGTTCTAAAAGGATCCTTGCCGGTCTTCTCCAGATACCGGATCTCGTCCAAGTAAGCTCCGATCTTAGTTTTGCGTTTCATGCCGTCGTAAGACATAAAACGAACTTGGCCGAAAATAGCACGGTCAACAAAGGGCCGATCATGCAGGCCGAGGCACCACAGCACTCCCACGTACGTGTTGGGGTCGCGGCCGTCGATGGCATAGCGGTCGTGCATGTAGATCATCGCGTCCACTGCCTCCTGAGGCGTGGGAGACCACTCCACGATCTTCTTGCCCCAGTACATGCGATAGTAGCCATGAATCTTGCCGCGCAGCACTAGCTCTTTCTGAGTTGCGTTCCACAAATCGTCGTAGGTCTCGGCGCGTTCCATCTGGTCACGCGTGAAAGAGGGATCGCGTCGGTCGCCTGCATGCTTAGCCAAAGTTTTCTGAGCCCAGTCCGGCAGCGATTCGATCGAGTCCAGCTTGTCGGTGAAGCGCGCGAAGTTGAACGACAACTCCCGCCGCACGATCAGTTCCTCCAGAAACTCTTCAACCAGCAGCTTGTGTTCCTGCGCATGCTCCTTAGCCGCCAGCGCCACGTCTAGCGATGAGATATGCCCGAAGTGAAGATACGGACTGAGACCGGAGGTAGCGTGGGCCGAAGGCTCATTGCGCTCGTTGGCAAAACGCCGCAATTTGTCGCTCAAGAATTGTTCGAGCTGCTTCCTAGCGGCCTGGGCGCCCCCGGTGAATGTAGGCGAAGGTCCAATCGAATGGTCGATCTCGCACGATGCAACCAACTCGGGAATGTTCGCTCGGTCTACAACAGTGTGAAACTGAGGCGCAGGCAGAGCAAACTTCCGCTTTACCTTCATCGAGGGCACCCGCTTCAGGTACTCCGGCAGCATCTTTTTAATCTTCGGACGAATCGTGTAAGCCGCCCACTCGCGCTTTTCGAACCGGCTCATCGGGACGATGCAGCTTGAATCGACCACGAAGTAGGCCACGTCCAGCTTCCCTGGCACGCTCGCGTTATGCGTGCGCGCAATGAAGGTTGGATAGTCGTCCGTGACCACGGCCGCCGCGTCCTTAGCAAGCTCGTAGAGCACGTCGTTCGGATCGCTCCGCTTGCGCCGCAGATAGAACGCATACCCGATCCCGAGCTTCCCCAAGGCGGCCTGCGTGTCTGGAACGCCTTCCAGGATGAAAGTATGCAAACGATCGTTGGCATGCGGGTACGAGCACGTGAGTCCCTCATAATAGAGCACCGGAACCTCCAACTCATTCGCAACCTCAACCGCATAAGCCAGTGCATGATTCGAGTCCACGCGGCGGTTCATCTGCGCCCAATA
>JANXQZ010001228.1 GCA_025353235.1 Bryobacterales bacterium | reverse complement strand
AGTATAAACATCGCCTTCTCCGGGCACTTGAACGTCCAGCCGTTGGGTGCAGAATCGCAGCTTGGTGCCCTTTAGCGACAGGTTCCACGCCAGAAAAGCGCAGCAATCCACCGACTCTTCGAACCAGCGCTTGTCGTCGACATCGATATCCAGGAACAGCGTGACTGACTGCTCCTGCTCCCGCGCAAACTCGCGCACTTGCAAATTGCCGGTGTGGGCCGTCGCCTTCCAATCGACATGCCTGGCGCTTTCAAGCGCTTCATAGGGGCGAATGCGATAGAAATCGCTCCCCTGTCCACGAAAGTAGGACTCGATCTCGCCTGCAAGCGAAATCAGCAGGTCGTCAAATCCGGGTTGTGGATCGATGGACGGGTACACCACCACTTCCCGACGCAGGAGAACGTTGATCCGTCGCTCGGCAAACCCAAACGGGAAACGTGTGGAGAAGCGAAAGCTGTTCTCGCGGTACGAGCCTCGGCGGTCGAAATAGAACTCGACAGGTTGGTCGATTCGTGCCCCTCCGGGGATTAGCGGGAAATACATCGGGGCTGGAAGAGGGCTCTGCCCGTGGCCCGCTAAATGGATCGAGAACGAGGCCATCCAGCGCTTTTCATTTTGAATTGCAACGCGGCCGACTAGCTTCCGCTTGGCGCAGATATGCTCGGGCAGCAAGAGATCGAGAGCCAGTCCGGCCAGCGAGAGGCGGCTTACGAGGCCGGAGATCATCAGCGTGGCGAGCATCGCCGCTAGGATCAGGAAGAGAAGATTATTGGCGGAACTGAACGCTGCCAGCGCGACCAGCACGCAGGCGAGCGTGTATAGCAGCCCCAAACGCGTGACTTTTTGGTTCACGCCGGATGCCAGCGCCGTGTGGAGTTTGCTCCAAATGCCCATCTCGATGCCTACTTTCACCTTAGCGCGAGGGGTATCGGAACCGTTGAGCGCTCGGAACGTCTACCAAGTATGAAGTTCTTCGTTGCACTAGCGCTATTGGGGCTGCCGCTTGCCGCTCAGCCGGTGTCTTTCGGGGTAAAACTCGGGACACCCCTTCGCGACGCATTCGAGGATACCGGCGGGAAATTTAGTTTTAGCCGGGGGACGGGGCGTTACATCATTGGTCCCACAATTGAAATCCGCCTGCCCTTCACCGGCTTGGGTGTTGAAGCCGACGCGCTCTATAGGCGCTACGACATTGGAGGGCAGGTAAGCCAGTGGGAGTTTCCCATCCTAGTGAAATATCGCTTCAATAGCGGGTTCCTGATTCATCCATTCGTGGATGGGGGTCCGACTTTCAATCATGTCAGCGATGCCGCCAATGTGCTGGACGTTCTGCATTCCGGGAGTGCGGGCGTTGCGGTTGGAGGCGGCCTGGAAGTAAAGGCTCTTCTCATCCGCGTGTCGCCGGAGGTGCGCTACACTTATTGGCGAAATCAGAATATCAGTCTGTCCTATAAGAACAGCGGGCTTGCTTCCAACCAGAATCAGATCGAGTTTTTGGTCGGGATCACGTTCTAGTGGGTATCTCGGCTACGTTTCAGTTAGCAGTTTGAGAGGTCGGCGCTCCTCGAAAAAGCCCACCAGCAACTCCGTACATTCCGCGCCCAACACGCCTTCCTCAATCATCAGTCGATGATT
>JANXQZ010001186.1 GCA_025353235.1 Bryobacterales bacterium | reverse complement strand
GGCGGCGTATGTCTGCTGGCACTGCGACGATCCGACGTGCGCGCAAGTTTGTCCGTCGGATGCAATCAAGAAAGGAGAGGATGGCATCGTGCAGTCGGCGCTGAAGCCCCGCTGCATCGCGTGTTCAAACTGCGTGCTGGCATGCCCGTTCGGTATTCCCAAACTGATTCCCGAGTATGAGCAGATGATGAAGTGCGACATGTGCTACGACCGCACTTCCATCGGAAAGAAGCCGATGTGCGCTACAGTTTGCCCCAGCCAAGCACTTTCCTACTTGCGGCCAGAAGACATCGCAGCGCGGCGGGAGACGCCTTCGAACGTGTTCTATTTCGGCAGTCAAAAAATTACCACGCAGGTTTACATGATGACTCCGCCCGAAACCGATTCGGTCAGCCTCGATATAGCGGCATTCATGTGGGAGAACCCAAATGGCCGATAACAGAGCGCCCACATCGGAAGCGCCGAACGAATCCGTCCCGCTCTGGCAAGACGAGTTCTCGGTTTCGCAATCAGGTGAACGGTATGTAAACCGCCGTCAACTGGCGAAATTCCTTACGCTGACCAGCCTCGGGATGTTTGCCGGAAACGTGTGGATCGTGGTCCGGAGCTGGTTGCATAAAACCCCCGTGTACGCGTCGAGCGTGGTTGCGCGAGTCGGAGAAATCCCCGTGGGTGGAGTCAAACTCTTTCAGTATCCGCGACCGGGCGAGCAGTGCATCATGGTGCGTACTGCAGAGGAGACCTACGTTGCATACAGCCAGAAATGCACCCACCTCTCATGTGCGGTGTTTTACTCGCGCCAAGAAAATCGCATTGAATGTCCATGCCATCAGGGCTACTTTTCGGTGCACGATGGCTCCGTCCTGCAAGGGCCCCCAACGCGCCCGCTTCCTCATGTGGTGCTGCGCAGAGATGGTGACAGATTAGTCGCGATTGGGATGGAGCCGGAGGTTTAATGGCAGGCCAGTATCCCGACCCACAACGGAATCGCGGACTGACGGCCATCGACGCTGTTATAGGGCTACTAGTCGTTCTGCTGGTAATGCAGATCTGGTTGTTGTCAGCTACGCTCGATACTTATCTTGCTGGTCACGCCGAAGCGGCTTTGCCCGCCGCTGCCGTTTCAGGGTTGCTCTGTTTGGCGTGTGTCGCGCTGTATCGATTCGTTCGCCGCATTGACCGGAACGTTCGCTCCGGCCGATGAGCATTCCATTTAATAAAAATGTCGGCCCGCAAAAGCTCTGCTTGCGACGTCATATATGAGTGCATCAAGACGACCCGCAAGCGTAAAAGTTTTGGTGAACGGCGCTTCAGGCGGCGTCTGAGCTCTTCAGGCCGAGGACCGTCGATAGCCCGCAATGCGTTCCACTCTAAGTCGAGCCATAAATCCAAGCTGGCTCGGAAGCTCGCTCGCGCAGCGGCCGTTGCCCCACGTCCCTGGTCGAGTTCTCGAGCGGCCCGGTCGGCCAGAGCGGCTGTTATCGCGGTTAGCACAGAGGGCAGCCCACTTCTTCATGCCCCATTCCCAAGGCGCCAGACTGTCAAGGTATTCGACGCCCCGCCTTACCACCAACTGACGTGCGGCCAAGGTGCCTGGCACAGGCTGCAGGAAGTCGTGGAACTCGAAAAAGAAAGGAGTTGGCCAGCGTGCGGACATCTTCGAATCTAACGTTCAGCCCAGCACCTCTGCACACTGGCAGACATGAGCCCGCCAAGTGGTGGCCACGATCCGAAACAGGGTTGCACGGCTGGCTCAAACGAAGAAACGAAGTGGATATACCAATACGAAAGCTGGCAGGCCTATCAGCGGCTGGCTTCGATGGTATCACCGACCAATCCGGTGCCAGCGCAGACGCGTACCGCCACCGCGCCGCAGTATCCTACCGTGGCGACGCTCTCGATCCACAGCTCGACAATTATCCTTCTGAAAAGCCGCCCTCTGGCTGCGGCCAGTGAGCGACCTTAAAGTCGGTTTTGGTGCTCCACCTGGCGGGTGCGGACCCTTATCGCAATGACCAACTGGGGGGACTATCGTCGGGAGACTCTGGTTATGGAATTGGCGAGGGTAACCATTCACAACACCGTCAAGGCTGCGCGAGAAATTCTGTATTCTTAGGAGTTGCAGCCGTTTATTCCGCTCTTTCGCAATCCGCATTTGGCTACGGCGGCGGGAAATTTTTGGACTCGCAAGCTTGACGAGATCCGGTTTCCTGTCCGTGCGCGGTTTTTCCAAACCGAACCCGATGTGCAGATTCTGGTCCACTCACAGCAGCCTGAAGGCTCGCCCAAGGCGGAATTGATTCTCGTTCACGGACTCGAAGGTTCCAGTCAGGCCGGATATGCGCGCAGCTTAACTCAGGCGGCCCTGGAGCAAGGATATGCCGTCCACCGCTTCAATATGCGCAGCTGCGGCGGGACGGAGGCGGTCTGCGGACGGACACTCTACCATTCCGGCCAGACCAGCGATGTGCTTGCCGTTGCGCGGCAGCTGGTACTGGAGGGCGGGCGACCTGTGTATCTGGCTGGCTTCTCCTTGGGCGGCAATGTTGTCCTGAAACTCGGCGGCGAATTGGGCGATAACGCTCGCGATGTGATCGCTGGCATCTGCGCAGTTTCGACGCCGATCGACTTGGCCGCCTGCGTCCGTATGCTGAAGAAGCCATCCAACTACATCTACGCAGATCGGTTTGTGCGTCGGCTTAAGGAAAGGATCCGGCTCAAGGAGCGACTGACTCCAGGATCGTTTGAGTTGGCCGACCTCGATCAAGTCAAGACTGTGTACGATTTTGACCATCTTTTCACGGCGAAATCGTTTGGATTTGGGACAGCGGATAACTACTACGCTACCCAGTCAGCCAATCAGTTCTTGGAGAGGATTCGAGTACCCTGCCTGATGATCCACGCCAAAGACGACCCTCTAATCCCAGCCGAAGTATATGATCACGCCGCGTTCTCGCGCAATTCGTGGATCAAGCTGTTAACGGTCGAGCACGGCGGGCACCTAGGCTTTATTGCAAGAGGCAAGCCCCGCTTCTGGCTGGATGGCGTGATCCTCGCGTGGGTAGAGCAGAATATCGCGAGAGGCGCGGACTGATAGTCTATATGAAATGCCCCAAACTGCGTCTTTTCGCGAGGCCGCCTCGGTCGCGCTGGATTCGCTGCGCTCGAGCAAGCTTCGCAGCTTCCTAACGCTGCTTGGAA
>JANXQZ010001171.1 GCA_025353235.1 Bryobacterales bacterium | reverse complement strand
GCCGTTGAACTGCTCGAGCTTTGCTTCGAAGCGGGAGAATAGGGCGAAGGCGTCGGCGGTGGACCCGGCAAATCCGGCGTGGGGAAAACGGAGGTGGCCCGTCGCTTGGCAAAGTTGGCCAACTCGCCCTTCCTCAAAGTGGAGGCGAGCAAGTTCACCGAGGTCGGCTATGTCGGCCGGGACGTAGAGTCTATGATTCGCGATCTGGTGGATATCGCGATCGACATGGTGCGCGAGCAGCGCCTGGAGGAAGTAGCGGATCGGGCTGAGAAGAACGCCGAGGAGCGACTGCTCGATCTGTTGATGCCCCCCCAACCCGAGGCGTCTGAATCGGCCGACCGCACCCGCGAGAAACTGCGCGACAAGTTGCGCGTGGGCAAGTTAGATGACCGCATGGTGGAGATTGACGTGAAGGAACGCGGCCCCACGTTCGAGCTCTCGACCAATGGCGGCATGGAGGACATGGACATCAACCTCAAGGATGTCCTGCCCGGCCTGTTCGGGAACCGTACGCGCAAACGCAAGATGCGCGTAGTGGAGGCAATCGACTACCTGGTCCAGGAAGAAGAGCAGAAGCTCATCGATATGGAACAGGTGACGCGCACAGCCCTGGAGCGCGTTGAACGGAGCGGGATCATCTTCCTTGATGAGATTGATAAGATCGCGGGAAGGGAATCGGGACACGGTCCGGACGTGAGCCGCGAAGGCGTGCAGCGCGACATTCTGCCGATCGTGGAAGGCACCACGGTTAACACGCGCCATGGATTTGTGCGGACCGACCACATTCTATTCGTGGCCGCAGGCGCGTTTCATGTTTCGAAACCGAGCGATCTGATCCCCGAGTTGCAAGGGCGCTTTCCGATTCGCGTTGAACTGAAATCGCTCACCGAGGCGGATTTTATTCGCATTCTTAAAGAGCCGAAGAACGCGCTGATCAAGCAGTATACGGCGCTGCTTGAAACCGAGGGTATCAAGCTTACGTTCACGGACGATGCGATCCAAGAGATAGCCGGGTTTGCAAGCCGCGTGAACGAGATGACGGAGAATATCGGTGCGCGGCGGCTGCATACGATCATGGAGAAGTTGCTGGAGGAGATCTCGTTCGCGGGTCCGGATTTAAAGAAGAAGAACGTGCGCATCGATGCGGCTTACGTGAAAAAGCAACTTGCGGATATTGTCAAAGATCAGGACCTCAGCCGGTACATTCTTTAGCACAATGCGGAGGCAGTCACAACAACAGCCGCGCAAGATGAGCGACTCGCTATTTTCCGGATGTG
>JANXQZ010001237.1 GCA_025353235.1 Bryobacterales bacterium | reverse complement strand
GAAAGCTCTCGGAGATTCGGGAAGCATTTGAGGTCTTGATGGATGAACATTTGGGCTTCGTTCGCGCCGAGATAACATCAGCGGCTCCGCTGGAAGCGGCTCAAATCACAATGATCGGAGCGGAATTGATGCGCATGAGCGGCAAGCAAGTGCGGATGGAGACTGCGGTCGACGGGGATTTGATCGGCGGCGTGGTGGCGCGCATCGGATCGACGGTGTATGACGGTTCCATCCGCGGTCAGCTGGAATCGATGCGCCGCAAACTGACAACCGAATCGGCGAATTACAAGGCGGAACTTTAAGTTTATGGCTCAGATCAGAGCGGATGAAATCTCAAGCGTTCTGCGCGGCGAGATTGAGAATTACGAAAAAGCGGTTAACGTGAGCGAGACCGGGTCGGTGATCTCGGTAGGCGATGGAATCGCGCGCATTTACGGTCTGGAAAAAGTGATGGCGGGCGAACTGATCGAGTTCCCGCACAATGTATCGGGCATCGCTCTGAACCTGGAAGAAGATCAGGTGGGTGCAGTGCTGCTCGGCGAATATCAAGAGATCAAAGAAGGCGACGAGGTCCGCCGCACGGGCAAGATCATGTCGGTCCCCGTGGGCGATGCAATCATCGGTCGCGTGGTGGACGCGCTGGGCGTGCCTATTGACGGCAAGGGTCCCATCGCGAGCAGCCAGACGAACGCGATTGAAACACTTGCGCCAGGCGTAGTCGACCGTCAACCCGTGAAAGAGCCGTTGCAGACCGGCATCAAAGCGATCGATTCGATGATTCCGATCGGCCGCGGTCAGCGCGAGCTGATCATCGGCGACCGTCAAACTGGCAAGACCGCGGTTGCCATCGACACGATTATCAACCAGAAGGGCGGCGACGTGATTTGCATCTACGTCGCGATCGGTCAAAAGCGCTCCACAGTGGCGCAGGTGGTCAAAACGCTGCAAGATAACGGCGCGATGGATTACACCATCGTAGTAGCCGCGACTGCGTCCGATCCAGCGCCGATGCAGTACCTGGCCCCATATGCGGGCTGCGCGATCGGCGAATATTTTCGCGACAACGGGAAGCACGCGCTGTGTATTTACGACGATCTTTCCAAACACGCTGCGGCCTATCGAGAGATTTCGCTGCTGCTCCGCCGTCCTCCGGGGCGCGAGGCGTATCCTGGCGACGTATTCTATCTTCATAGCCGTCTGCTGGAACGCGCGTCGAAGCTGAACAAAGAGAAAGGTGCTGGTTCCCTCACTGCCCTGCCAATCATTGAAACGCAGGCGGGCGACATCTCGGCGTACATTCCGACCAATGTGATTTCGATCACCGACGGACAGATCTTCCTGCTGACCGACCTATTCAATTCCAACGTGCGCCCGGCGGTGGATGTCGGCCTCTCGGTGAGCCGCGTGGGAGGCAGCGCGCAGATCAAAGCCATGCGTCAAGTGGCCGGTTCGCTGCGTTTAGATCTGGCCCAATTCCGAGAGCTTGCTGCGTTCGCGCAGTTCGGGTCCGAGTTGGACAAGGCATCCCAGCAACAAATCGATCGGGGCCGCCGCCTTACCGAAATCCTGAAGCAGCCGCAATACAGCCCTCTGCCGGTTGAAAAGCAAATCCTGATCATTTTCGCCGGTACGAACGCTTATCTCGACGATCTGCCAGTGGATCAATGCAAGCAGTTTGAAACCGAGCTGTTCCGGTTCGTTGAAAATACGAAGCCGAGATTACTCTCTGACATCCGCGAGAAAAAGACTCTCGACGACGAACTGAAGGCCCAAGTAAAAGCCGCTATCTCCGAATTCAAGGAAACATTTGTCCGCGAGAACAAAAAAGCCGCGGCGACGGTCTAGCTATGCCTAGCCTGATCGAAATTCGGCGGCGGATCCGCTCATTTAAGAACATGCGGCAGATTACGAAGGCCATGAAAATGGTCTCGGCCGCGAAGCTGCGCCGCGCGCAAGATCGCGTGATCGCCGCTCGACCTTACACGGAGAGCATGCAGCGAATGCTCGCCAACGTCGCTCAGGCTGTCTCTGAGCAGAATGAAGACGAGCTGCATCCTTTGCTGGCCCGCAGGCCCGAGGATCGGATTCAAATTCTTCTAGTGACGGCCGACGGGGGATTGGCAGGCGCATTCAATGCGAACGTGATCCGAGCCGCCCAAAAATTCATGGCTGAGCGGCCGAACGCGCAGTTTAAGATGGAGCTGATGGGGCGCAAGGGGCGTGACTTCTTCGCCCGCCGTCATAAGGACATCACGGGCCAGCATACGACTCTTTTCCAAAAGGTAGTCCGCTACGAAGACGCTTTGGACATCGCGCGAAAAGTGATCGAGCGTTTTGAAAAAGGCGAGATCGATGCGGTGTATCTAATTGTGAATCACTTCAAGTCGGTGATGGCCCCGCAACTCAAGCTTGAGCGTATTCTTCCAGCGGAACTTCCTACGGTTGAGCCGGGCAAAGAAGACATGCGCGTCGACTATATATTCGAACAGCCGCCTGCGGAATTGCTTGCCGCCTTGCTGCCGCGCTACGTAGAGGGGCAGCTTTTTCGCGCCATGCTCGAATCATACGCTGCCTATCAAGCTGCGCGCATGACAGCGATGGAAGCGGCTAGTACCAACGCGGGCGAATTGATCGATAAAGAGACGCTTAACATGAATCGCGTGCGCCAAGCCAGCATCACTCGGGAAATTATTGAAATCGTTAGCGGCGCTTCGGCGCTCGCTTAATATGCCGACCGCTCCCTTACGGTCACGGCTCTGTTGGTCATTGGCAACCGAGCCGTGACCGT
>JANXQZ010001165.1 GCA_025353235.1 Bryobacterales bacterium | reverse complement strand
GGCGGCGTCACCATGACCGCCGCCAGCGGCATCGAGATTGCCCTCTGGGATCTTTGCGGCCGCATGCTCCAAACGCCCGTTTGCAATTTGCTGGGCGGCCGTTTTCGCGACCGCGTCCGCTTCTACCGAACCATGCAGATGGTGGACAGCGTGGACGATCCGGCCTCGTGGCGCGCCAAGGTGGATGAGGCTCGCGCAGAGAAAGCCGGCTGGACCGCGTTTAAATTTCAAGGCGACGGCGTGCCGCCTAAAGCCGACCCTGAGTTCAAGGAACCGGGTCACGATCCCTATGCCCGCAACCTGACTCACAAGGACGTGCGGCGCATCGTAAAAGGGATGGAGATCGTGCGCGAGCACCTGGGACTCGACGCCGATTTTGCCGTGGAAGCGCACTGGCGCTATGACACGCAGGACGTGATCCGGCTAGCCCGGGCGCTGGAACCGCTGAATCCGATGTGGCTTGAAGATCCGGTGCCGCCGGATAATCCCGAGGTGATGGCGCGCGTAACGCAGTCGGTGAATATCCCCATTTGCACAGGAGAGAATCTGTATGGCCGGCACGGCTTCCGCAAGCTGATCGAGCTGCAGGCCTGCTCCGGCGTGCATATTGACATCCCAAAATCCGGGGGCCTGCTCGAATCGAAGCGCATTTCGGACTATGCGGACATGTACTCGATTTGGACGGCTTGCCATAATCCGGCGAGCCCGGTAGGGACGATAGCGTCGGTCCACGCCGCTGCCTCCATGCGCGAGTTTCGGATTCACGAACTGGCGAAGTACATCGACTGGTGGCCGGACTTGGTGATTCGCGACGGCCCATTCTGGAAAGACGGCTACTTCACGATTCAGGATAAGCCGGGATATGGAGTGGAGCTGAATCCTGACGTGGCCAAGGCTCACTTGGCCCCTGGCGAAACTTGGTGGGGCTAAGCCGGTCCAGGGTGCGGCATGTTCTGGTTTACTCTGACTCGCTCACTTGGGGAATCGTCCCCAACAGCCGCAACAGGCTGCCATTTGATGATCGCTGGCCTGGCGTTCTCGAGAATATCCTAAACGAAGGCGGCGCGCGCGTGCGAGTAATCGAAGATTGCTTGAACGGCAGGCGCACGGTTTGGGAAGATCCTATCAAGCCGGGTCGCAATGGCTTGCAGGGTTTAGCACAGCGTATCGAGATTCACTCTCCTCTCTCGCTCGTCATCCTGATGCTGGGAACCAACGATTTTCAGTTCTCGCACCTTCCTAACAACGCTTGGTCGGCCGCTCAAGGGATCGCGGTACTGGTGGGCGAGATCCGGCGTGCTCCCATAGAACCTGGCATGCCGGTTGCGCCGATCCTGATCGTGTGTCCGCCACCGATCGGCGATCCTCAGGGAGTGCTCGCCCCGAAATTCGCGGGAGCTGATCAACGCAGCCGGGGACTAGCCGATGCCTATCGTGAAATGAGCGCGAATCTTGGATGCCACTTCTTCGACGCAGGCAGCGTGACCCCGGCCAGTCAAGTGGACGGCATTCACCTGGATGCGGACCAGCATCAAATTCTCGGGCGCTCTCTGGCGGCCGTGGTTGGATCTATTCTCGGTACTTAACTATTGCTTAGTTACTGCAAGATGCAAAGCAATTGCAACGTGGAGCGGATGGGTCATGCTGGCTCCCAGGGATTGAAGATCACAAGCCCAAGATCGGCGAAATCTTTCACATTGCGCGTCACTACGGTCAGATCGTGTTCGAGCGCCGTGGCCGCTATCAGAATCGCGCTTAAGAACAACCGCTCGTCATCCGCGTCTTCGAGCCAGCGCTCGATCAGTGGATCACAGATCGTCCGCGTCAATTCGGAGGGGACGTTTGTATCCAGCAGGAACGGGCTCACAGCTCAATGTCTCGCCCAAAGTCCTTGTCGTATTCGGATTCATCAAATTCGATGTTGAGTCCCTTAAAAGGAGACTCTTTGAATAATTCAGCAAGGCTCTTTCTTCCTTCTGGCGTTCGCCGCTCAGCAGGCGCCTTCTCACGGAGTGCCGCGAGGGCTTCGATGAGAAGTTCATCGAAATCATGAAATCGCCCGCTCTGCAAACACTGGTGAATCAGCGCTTCGGTTTCCGGGCGAGTGATTTCGATCGTCATGGGTGCCTCTCCTAAAGCTCTCGTCAACTCGATGGTACTAGTCTATCGATGTCCTGCGCCGACTTCACCGTTTGAGAATCACTGAAAAGCATGGAGGAACACTCGCTTAAATTCCTCCGCGCGTGCATCCAACGCGACCCGGACATTCTTCCTCCCTGACCCCTCCCCCGTTGCCCCTTCATCATTTACATTTACATCCAGCGACGTCCAAATCGCCACCCCAGGATCTACCAATGCCACTGCAGCCAGCGGATCCCAGGCCTGAAAGTACCCTCCCTGTATCGACTCCCGATCGCTCTCCAGCACCTCCGTCACGAATCGCCCTAGCCGGCTCGTAGCCTTCTTCCGCACTTCTTCCAGAAATGCCATATTGACAGGCACTTTGCTCGTGGCGTCCAGCGGGACCAGCTCAATCTTTGCGCCTGACCGGAACACGATTCGTGCGGCTAAGGAATCGACAAAGATGTTCCACTCCGCCCTCTTGTTCTGCGTTTTATAGAGGCCACCATCTCCCAGATTGCCGGGGGTCCGGAAAGCGCCTCCCATGATCATGAGC
>JANXQZ010001063.1 GCA_025353235.1 Bryobacterales bacterium | reverse complement strand
ACGCCGGCCAGGATCACACTGCCTGCCGTGGGGGCTTCCACGTGGGCATCGGGCAGCCATGTATGCAGTGGGAACAGCGGTACCTTGACCGCAAATGCGATGAAAAACGCCAGGAACAGCCACAGCGATTCGGCGGAACTCAACACCATCTTTCCGCTTTGCAGCATCGCGAGGATCACCGGGTAATCGAAAGTGCCGCTGCGGTTATACAGGTAGATGATTGCGCCCAGCATCAGCACCGACGCGGCCATCGTGTACAGGAAAAATTTCACGGCGGCGTAAATCCGACGGCTGTAGCCCCAGATTCCGATCAGGAAGTACATGGGCACCAGCGCGATTTCCCAGAACACGTAGAACAAGAACAGATCGAGTGCGCAAAATACGCCGACCAGTCCGAATTCCAGCAGAAGCAGGAAAGCGTAGAATGATTTTTGCCGCTTGTCGATGTAGTTCCAGGAGATCAGGACGCATATTGGCGTTAACAGGGTGGTTAAGATCACCAGCCACAAGCTAAGGCCATCAATGCCCACATGGTAGTGAATGGGCGGCGTGTCGATCCAGGGGAGATCCGTTTCGAACGTGTAGCCGTTCGGATTGGCATACCAGAAGGGTCCGATGAGTCCGAGCGAGCCGATGAAGGTCAGCAGAGAAATGCCGAGCGCGAAGATTCGAATCGCCTGGACATTTGCCTTCGGCAGCATCAGCGCGATCAGAAACCCGATCAGCGGAATTGAGATTACGAGATTCAGGAGGTTCATCGCGGGCCTCCCGATAGGCCGATGGCGATCAGCAAGATGACGGAGCCGAACACCACCCAAGCGGCGTAGTTGCGAATGCTGCCGGACTGCAGAAGCTTGAGAATGTTGCCAATGCCGCGCGACCGCCGTCCCACTCCGTTCACAATGCCGTCTATGAGACCAGCGTCCATCCCGCGCCAGAGCACGCTTCGCGATCCTTGAATTAGAGGATTCACTACCGCAAGGTCGTACGCTTCATCCACGTAGTATTTGTTGTAGATGAGATTGTAAAGCCAACCCATCGAATTCTTAGCGGTCTCGGCCAGCGAAGGTTTGGCCACGTAGAAGAGGTATGCGAGCGCGATTCCTAAAAAGCCCGCAATGAACGGAAGAATCGTGATCAATTGACCGACGTTCAATTCCTTCTCGGGGAACATCGGTTCCAGCCAGCGGGGCACGCTCAATAAACCGCCAACCAAGGAAAGCAGCGCTAGAACGGCGAGCGGTGCCCACATTACAAACGGCGCTTCGTGGGGATGCTTGTCGCCGCGATACTTGCCGAAGAAGGCGAGGAAGAGAGCGCGAAAGACGTAGAACGCGGTCATAAAGGCAGTAAGCAGTCCGATCCAATACAGAATGGGAGACCGCGCGTAGGCCGTCTCGAGAATCAGATCCTTGCTGGCCGCACCGGAGGTAAACGGCAGGCCCGCGATCGCCACGCCACCGCAGAACAGAGTGATGCACGTAATCGGAATCTTCTTCCTCAGGCCGCCCATCTGCCGCAGATCTTGCTCGCCGCTCAAAGCATGAATCACGCTTCCTGCGCCAAGGAAAAGCAGAGCCTTGAAGAAAGCGTGCGTCATTAGATGAAAGACTCCGGCCGAGAACGCTCCCACGCCGACACCCACGAACATGTAGCCAAGCTGCGACACGGTGGAGTAGGCGAACACTTTCTTCATATCGGTCTGGGCCATGCCGATGGTGGCTGCGAAGAACGCCGTCGCCATGCCGATCGCGGCCACCCAATCCATGGCAGCGGGGGAGTGGGTAAACAGAACTGACGATCTCGCGATCATGTACACGCCTGCGGTCACCATGGTTGCGGCGTGGATCAGGGCGGACACCGGAGTGGGACCCGCCATTGCATCAGGCAGCCAGACATAGAGCGGGATCTGCGCGGACTTCCCGGTCGCGCCCAGTAGCAGCAGCATGCAGATTGCGAAGAAAGGCACAGCGGAGTTGGCCGGGTTCTTGGCCTGCTCAAACACCGTGCCGAAATCGAGCGTGCCGAAGTGTCTCACAATGAGGAACATCGCGAGGGTAAAGCCAAAGTCGCCGATGCGATTTACGATGAACGCCTTGTTGCCCGCATCGGTTGCGAACTTCTCGGTAAAGTAAAACCCAACCAGCAGGTAGCTGCACAGTCCTACGCCTTCCCATCCAACGAAGAGCAGCAGGAAGTTAGACGCCAGCACCAGCGTCAACATGAAAAACATGAACAGATTCAGGTACGCGAAGAAGCGGTAGTAGCCGCCTTCGTGTTCCATGTAGCCGATCGCGTAGGTGTGAATCAGAAGTCCCACGCCGGTTACCACGAGCAGCATGATCGCTGTGAGGCGATCCACCGCAAAATCTACGCCGACATTGAACGTCCCGCTCTGGATCCAGGTGAAGTAGCGCTCGACATGGGCCGTCTCCATCGCTCCCAGACCGGTGATTGTCTTCAGCACCCAAAGAAACGACAGCAGCACCGATCCAACCGCAACTACGTTCACCACCTGCTTTGGAAAGCGGCGGCCAAATAGACCGTTGATCAGAAAACCGAGAAAGGGGAAAATTGGAATGAGCCAGAGATTCATCTTGAGTGGTGGCTAATACTTCATCGAACTGACATCGTCTATGCGAAGCGACTGCCGATTCTTGAAAACGGTGAGGATGATGGCCAAGCCCACGGCAGCTTCGGCCGCCGCAACCACCATCACGAAGAAACTGAATATGTGACCGTCTACCTGCTTCAGCTGGTAAGAGAACGTGACGAAGCTGAGGTTTACCGCATTGAGCATCAGCTCGATAGACATGAATACCGTGATCACGTTGCGCCGGTAGAGAAACCCCGCGATGCCGAGCACGAAAAGAATTGCGCTCAGCATCAAATACCAGCTCAAAGGAACGCTGTTGAAGGTCATTTGATTAGCTTCCCGGCTGCCTGATGCTCCACGTGCCATTGATTGTGGGGCGGGCAATCCTGCCCGCAGCCGCCTTTCAGGCGGCCTTGTTGAGCAGCCTTAAGAATATTCGCGTGCTCACGAAGCCGGCTGAAAGCCGGCTGCAGCCAGGATTGGCTGCCCCACAGAGCAGCATAGCCGCAAC
>JANXQZ010001039.1 GCA_025353235.1 Bryobacterales bacterium | reverse complement strand
TACGGTCGTTTCGGCGGACCGCCCGGGTACAGACGCAGGTCCGGGTAGTGCTGCCGCTCCAGCAAAGTCTTCGCATAGCTCCCATACGGCTGCTGCATGCGGATCACGTAACTGCCTGACGGGTACGTTTTCCCGCCAGCTTCGAATCCAGCGCCCGCGCGCTCAATTTCCACTTGCCCAAAGCGCAGGAGCTCAAGCATCTTGCGGGACGAGCCTGGATCATTTTGAACGCTCGGGATCACGAAAGCATAAGGACTCGTGCGCGCGATCGCCCGCTTGCCAATCGTGTAGAAGTTGCGAAGCAGATCCTCCCGATGGAGGGACGCTTGGAACAGCAGCGATTCCATTGCTACCAGTTGGTAATCGATGATGTCGCGCAAATGCCAAGTGCCGCCCATCCAGGGCTCCAGATAGTTCCAACTGCGTTCGCGCGGATTGTAGCCGAGCGCCGTACTCTGGATCTGGTCAGGCTTCACAACGAGCGGCGTAGCCAGTTGCGCGCTGGCCGATTCGCTGAGGATGCGGAGTCCCGCATGATAGGCCTGATAGTGCCGGGATGCGGTCCAGAAATCGTACATGGCGTTGATGGCGACACCCTTCTTGCCTGCGGCGGTCAGGTCGGCTGCCATGCTCGATCCTATTGAATTGCACTGCTGCGTAACGATGGCGTCAATGTTGGGATCCACCGGATCGAGCCATGGCGGAACGAAGATGCGCGAGGCGTATGCGCCTTGTTGATGTACGTCGTACACGATCTGTGGATGCCAAACGTTGTGCAGCTGCGAAATGGTGTGCCGCGTTTCCGGCTGGGAGAAAATATACCAATCACGGTTATTATCGTGGCCCACGTATTTGTGATACAGCTCGGGCGGGGAAGTGCCCTCGTACGGAGTGCCCAGCGTTTTTCGATACCACGAGGTGACGATGTCCACGCCGTCCGGATTGAGCGAGGGAACCAAGATAAAGATGGTCTCGCGCAGAATGGCTTTGAAGCGGGGCTTGTCTTCCGTGAGAAGACGGTAAACAAACTCGACAGCCGTGTGCGTGGAAGCAACCTCTGTGGCGTGGATGGAGCAGGTGATCAGGACGATGGTCTTGCCTTGCGCGATTAGCTTCTCAGCTTCGGCGTCATTCGTGGTGCGGGGATCGGCGAGCTTGCGCTGGATGGAGAGGTAGCGGTCAAGGTCCCGGAGGTTTTCGCGCGAACTGATCGTGGCTGCAATGAAGGGCCGTCCGGCGGCGGTTTTGCCCAGTTCCTTGGTCTGGATCATGTCGCTGGAGGCTGCCAGGGCGTTGAAGTACGAGACCACCTTGTCCCAATCGAGCAGCTCGCGGTCAATGCCGATGGGGTGTCCGAAGTGGGCTTCGGGTTTGGGGAGAGTGGCGGCAGCGACTGTAAGAACGAGGAGCGGAAGGAGAGCTAGTCTGCGCAAATCGAAATTATATCGCGCCCCTCGGACGCTAGAATGAGAATGAGGACCTTGACTGAGACGCACCAAATAGCCCACGCGCTGATTGACCGCCTACCGCAAGCACAGCTCTCCGCGCTTGTAAGCTTGCTGGAAACGCTTGTCGATCCGGTAGAGGCTGCTCTACGCCACGCGCCGATTGACGATGAAGAAGAGACATTGGACGAGCAGCAGGCTGTGCAGCAGGCCCGCGATTGGTTGGCCGCCAACGGCGGTAAAGGGATTCCGCACCACGAAGCGATGCAGCGACTGGGATTAAAGTAAGAGCCGACCCTGACGTGAAAGAAATCGAATGGACAAGTCAGGCAGTCGATGATCTGGCGAGTCTTGACGGCCCGATAGGTACTCGCGTACGAGAAGCTATCGAGCGCTTTGCGGCAGAAGGTGTAGGCAACGTTCTTCAACTCCACGGCGTTTGACCGGCTGAGTTTCGGCTCCGCGTCGGCGATTGGCGCGTTAGCTTCGCTCGGGACTCGCATAGGATCCGCATTCTAAGAGTACGCAATCGACGCGAGGCGTACCGCTAAGACCCGGCCCGTGGAGCAAGAAAGGCTGAGCAAACAAAAGGGGCAGGTCCGAAGACCTGCCCCTCTCATCAAAACACCTAACTTAACTTAGCGGACGCGAGTAACAACGAGCCGCACATCCACCGTAGCGGTTGATGTGACCCCCTTGCTATCGGTCGCCGTAATGTCGAAGAAGTAATCCCCGAACAATTCCGACAACTGGACCGTCGGAGTAGCCGACGTGGGATTAAGCACAACCGAGGTCGTCTGCCTTGACGACACGGCATAGGTAACCGGCCCGTTTGCGCTGGTTGTGCCCGTCAGATCGAGGTTGATCTGTCGGTAGATCGTTTCGCACACGGTGGTGGTGCCACCCTGGGCGGAGCAATTCGCAGTCGGACTAGTGACTACGATCACCGGTCCGCCAGTCGTTACAACCGGGGCAGTACCGACCGGAACCGTCAAATTAGACGACGCTTGCTTGGTTGGATCGTTGCCCACTGCCACGCAAACGTAAGTCGTCTGCACCGTGGGATTCACCGTAATGTTGCCGTTCTTGTCGACCGGGCCAACCCCGGAGATTACGACGCGAGAAGCATTATTGGCTTGGCAGCTAAGTACTACCGGAGCGCCCGCACTTGGGCTGGTGGTCGGGTTCGCCGTGAACGACGTGATCGTTGGAGCCGGCGGAGGAGGAACGACAATCGCCACGTTCACCGTCACTTGCGCGGTCACGGTGCCAAACTTATTGGTCGCCGTTAACGTGTACACGGTGGTCTGCTGCGGATTCACATCGCGCGTTCCCGCTCGGTTGTCCACCGTTCCAACACCCTGATCGATGGACACGGTGTCGGCATTATCGACTACCCAGAGGAGTGTCGATGTGCCTCCTTGAGGGATATTCAGCGGAGCGGCGCTGAATTTCACGATGCGCGGACCGGTGCCCGGTGTCACTTGCACGGAAACGCTGCACGTGGTGGTGCCGAACGTATTGTTCGCGGTAATCGTGTAGGTTGTGTTGCCGGTAGGAGTGACTACAACGTTGCCGTTGTTGCCCACGGTTCCCACTCCCGGGGTAATCGTCACGCTGGTTGCGTTAAGGCTTTGGAAATACAGAGTCGACGACTCGCCCTGATTGATCGTCATCGGCACAGCAGTGCAAACGGTCAACTGAGGCTGAGGCTGGTTAACAACCACAGTCGCGGTCGCGGTTTGCGAACCCTGCGGGTTAGTGGCGGTTAGCGTGTATGTGGTGGTAGAGGTCGGGCTCACCGTCACTGACCCGTTGGTCGGATTGACGTTGCCGATTCCCGGCGCGATCGTGACCGTAGTTGCACCGGTAACTCTCCAAGCGAGCGTGGATGCCTGGCCTGCGTTGATCGTGGTCGGGTTCGCGTTGAAGAACAGAATCTCTACGCGGGGAGCGGCGGTCGTTGTCACACGAGTCCGCGCCGAAGCCTGCTGGCCGTCAGTATTGCGAACCGTTAGACGGAAGCTGTACGCCTCTCCAGAAGCGGCAGTGAAGGTCGCAACCGGCTGGTTTGCACCCGTGAGCGCAACGGCGGGTCCGCCTTCTTGCACCCACTGATAAGTAAGGGCTTCACCGTTAGGATCACGTGAGTTGGAGCCGTTCAGAGTAATCAATCCGGCAGGTACGCCAATCTGATCCGGGCCCGCGTCGGCGATAGGCTGGGAGACTCCCACCTGCAAACGACGCTCTACGAGTTCGTAGCGAACGCGCGGAACCTGCATGGGAACGGCATGATCGATGCCGGCAAACTCCTTGGGATGCATGAGGTTCCCAAATTGGATGCCAACCACAGCCCGGCCATTGTTATTCGCGCCGAGCAGCGTCTCGTTCACGCCGCCTTCGACGGTGAACGCGAGATGCGTGTTGAAGGGGAACACGAAACGAACCGTGCCGCCCGGCCTATCCGCATGAGCGATCGATTTCAAGTAGCCGATGTTGGCTTCCACGTACGTGTTGCCGTATAATCCGACGGTCCCCTGCACGCCGATCTGGTCGACAACATGGAGATAGCGCTCAAGAAATACGTTGGGAGCGATCATCGTGTTTCCAGCAGCATCGGTAAAGGTGGCGTTGCGGCGATCCAGCACGGAGTTCGTCATGAACGCCTTGGTGCCAAACACGCCGACCTTGCCTCGCGAGAAGATGTAATCGAACACGCCGGCTGCTTGGCCGAGATTGCCCGAGTTGCCCGCCCCGCGCAAGCTTACATTCTTGAAGCTGGCAAAAAGTCCGCCCTGGAAAGCACCGTAACGGTTTACGAGGCCTATATCGGCTTGGCCTTCCTTCTGGCTCCGGAAGTACATATACTCGCCTTGAATTTGCAAGGCGAAGTGATCCTTGAAAGGAGCGAAGAAGCGACCGCTGCCCGTAAAGGTGATGTCTCGGTTCTGGTCGGCGCCTACGTTCAGGCCAAGCAGCGAGAAACGCGGATCGCGCGCTTTCTCAAGCCGGGCGTCCACCACTTGCGCGGTCTTTTCCTCGGTTAGAGGCTTGGGCAGATTGGCGACCTTGTTTTCCAGAGCAGTTTCCTGGTTCTTCAGAGCGTCGAGTTCGCGCTTGAGGTCCTGGTTTTGGCCCTTCATGTCGTTCAACAGCCCCGTAATCTGATCCAGACGTTTCAAAATGTCGTCGCAGCAGGGAGGATTGGCTGGCGCGGCTGGAGCCATCGCCTGGATAGCTTGGCCCACGCTTCCGTCGCTGACCATCTTGCCGTTTTGGTCGGTAACGGTGAGAACCACGCGGCGATTCATCCACCGCGGCACGTCCGTTTTCGAATATCGATTCTTATATCCCGGATATTTCGGGTCTCGCTTGCCGCGAGTGGAAACATCTATTTGGCTGGCCGCGGCACCATATTTCACGAGGAAATCGCGAACGGTATTTGCGCGAGCCAGTCCGAGTTTTTCGTTGGATTTCTCCGACCCGATATTATCGGTGTTGCCCTCAACCTTAACGCGGTAGCCGGTGTTCTTATGAAGCGCATCGGCCAATCGCAGCAAGCTGGGATACCCATCCGAAAGAACTGCAGAGTTGAATTCGAAGTTAACTTCTTCCCAGTCATCTTTTGACGCCTGCGTAGTCAAGCCCTGCGCGAGCAACGACGCAGCTAAGATGCAGGAAAGAACGAATAACATCGCGAACTTGCGTAGCATGGTTTTTCTCCCTCCTCTGTAAACTATCTTATATATTTTTCGCAAACAAACCTTCACCTTGGTCCTGAAACGCTAGTGGACACCCTACAGCATTTTACACTAACTTGCACATAAGACGTAATTTTTGTTCTTACATTTCGTGTTGTTTACAAGCTTTGCGACAATAGCGAATGGGCGTGCCGGTCGGGCAGTCGCCGGCCTGCTCCGGGAAACCGGAAAAGGCGGGAGGAAAGTCCGGTCTCCACAGGGCAGGATGCCGGCTAACGGCCGGGGGGGTCCGCTCAAAGCGGATTTTACGGAAAGTGCCACAGAAAATGTACCGCCATCCGGAAACGGATGGTAAGGGTGAAAAGGTGCGGTAAGAGCGCACCGCGGACGGAGCAATTCGTCTGGCAGGGCAAACCCCATGCGGAGCAAGACCAAATAGGGGAGGAGGGGCGGCCCGCTCCGTTCGACTTCCGGGTAGGTTGCTTGAGCCAGGCAGTAATGTCTGGTCTAGAAGAATGACTGCCGCTCCGGTTTTTGGGGCACAGAAACCGGCTTATAGATCGGCACGCCCGCCGAATGATGGCCGCAGATCACCTCTCCGCGAGGCTCAAGGCAGAGGAGTTTTGAATTGACCCTCGATCCCACCGCCAAAGCCGTTCCGCGCGTGGCCTTTTTCGCCGATTCATTTCACGAAGTAAACGGCGTGGCGCTGACCAGCCGCCAGTTCGATGCTTTCGCCCGCCGGAGACAACTGCCCTTTCTCAGCGCTCACGTCGCACCCGAAAACGACTTGCGAAGCGACGGCTCGGTGACGACGTTCGAGTTACAGCGCGGACCGGCGGCATTTCCCATCGAGCGCGACATGTCATTCGATCCGCTGTTTCTCCGGCACCGGAAGCGGGCCGCTGATATTCTCCAAGAATTCCGCCCTGACCTGATCCACATCACCGGCCCTAGCGACCTTGGCATTCTGGGAGCGACTCTGGCGCATCAACTGGCCATTCCGCTGATCGCATCCTGGCACACCAATCTCCACGAGTTTGGAGCCAAACGGCTAGCGAAGTTCATCTCGTTTATGCCTGAGGCTCCGCGTCAGGGGGCGGCCGATTTGGCAGAGCGCTCCATCCTGAATATGTGCGCTTGGTTCTATGGCCGGGCGCGCGTACTGCTGGCTCCCAACCAAGGGTTGGTGGATCTTCTCTCGAAGCTGACCGGCAAGCCGACGTTCCTGATGCAGCGCGGGGCGGACACCGTGCTCTTCGATCCCGCTAAGCGCAAACGGATCGATAGCGCCTTCACGCTGGGGTTCGTGGGACGGGTGACGCCCGAGAAAAGCGTTCGCTTTTTGGTGGACATCGAGCGCTCTTTAATGGATGCTGGAATCGCCGATTATCGCTTTCTCATAGTGGGCGATGGCGATGAACTCGAGTGGCTGAAAGCGAATTTGCGGCGCGCCGATTTTCCAGGCGTCCTGACGGGCGAACCGCTGGCCGAGGCCTACGCGAATATGGACCTGTTCGTGTTCCCTTCGCACACCGACACGTTCGGAAATGTGGTGCTCGAAGCATATTCGTCTGGCGTGCCGGTAGTGGTCACCTCCAGCGGAGGACCGAAGTTCCTCGTGAATGAAGGCGTCACAGGGTTCGTAGGAGCCGATGATGCCGGGTTCATCGGCGCGGTCCGTCGGGTGATGGCCGACAAGGAATTGCGCCGGTCCCTATCCCTGGCCGCGCGCGAGTACGCGCTGTCGATGTCGTGGGACAGCGTTTTCGAAAAGGTGTACGAAGCCTACCGCGTCACCTCGAATCGTATAATGACAAGTTGACTTCACTCTCAATCGTGATTCCTGCTTACAACGAGGAGAAGCGATTACCAGCCACTTTGGACCGCGTCATTGCATGGCTCGGGACCCGCAATTTACAGTTCAGCGAGACGATTGTGGTGGACGACGGCTCGTCCGATAGGACGGCCGCAGTTATTGAGAAGTATGCGCAAGTCCGTCTGATCCGAAATCCTGGAAATCGCGGCAAAGGGTACGCTGTCCGCAACGGCATGCTCTCCGCGAGGGGCGAATGGATTCTCTACACGGACGCCGACCTTTCCACTCCGATTGAAGAGGCCGACAAGCTTTATTGCGCCGCGCGCGCCAAACAGGCTGTGATCGCAATCGGCTCCCGCGCGGTGGACAGATCTTTGGTGGAAGTGCATCAATCGATATTTCGCGAGTATTCAGGGCGGTGTTTCAATCTGGTCATGCGGCTGCTCACAGGGCTGCCATTCGAAGATACGCAGTGCGGCTTTAAACTGTTTGAGGCAAGCGCGGCGTCCGCAGTTTTCTCGCGCCAACTGCTGGATGGGTTTAGCTTTGACGTAGAGGACTTGTTCATTGCCAAGGAGTGCGGACTGAAGGCGATCGAGGTTCCCGTGCGATGGGCGAATGTCGAGGGCAGCAAGGTGCAACTTGCACAGGGGCTGCGGTCGTTCGGCGATCTGTTGACCATCCGGCGGAATGGTTTCGCGGGAAAGTATCGTTCTGCCTGAAAGTACTACATCAACCAATTTGTTGCGGCCATGCTGCCTTGTACTCTATCCACTAATATCTTCGCAGGCCGCAACGAACCTCGACTGCCGAGCAGGGTGATGGGAAGGCTGAACCGCTTGCTAACTTCCGAGCCGTGACCATGAGGGAGCGGTTTCAAGTATCGGCAGCTTTGGAATGCCAC
>JANXQZ010001032.1 GCA_025353235.1 Bryobacterales bacterium | reverse complement strand
GCTTGAAGACGATGCGGAAATTTATCTTCAAGCAACTTACCACCTGCCGAACGCGGGCGCACAAAACTACTGCTGGGGCCTATGTTGCCTCATTCCTCCGGCTGGCGGAAACCCTCCATGCGTTGTCTTCGCGCTCACGGTGTAGTCCGAGGGGACCTGGAACAACGAGGCGTCCGGCTCAGACTGAGCGATGTTCGAAAGCTGCATGCTCGTGTTCCCGAAGCGTGGGTCAGTGGTCTTGATCTGAACCGGAATTTTGAGCTCGGTCGAAATCCAGGTCTCGCGGACCACCAAGATCGGCTGGGCATTTCCGATGGCTCCGGCGGGGATCGTTTCCGTCACGCGGCTGCCCGTAGCCGGAACGCCGTTGATGGCTTGCTTCCCAAGATCCTCGGTGCTCAATTGCGGCGCGCCTGCCGGGGGCGCTGGACGGCCCTGACGATGGGAAGTAGCTGAATGCGCAGGGGGAAGCTGCAGCTTCACAACCGTCTTGGTAGCGGGATCCAGTAGATAGGTAGCGCTGGCGACCGGATCGAAGATCGTAACCTGTGTTTCCGGCGCGGTTGCGCCCGGAGGCGTCCTCGTATGCTCGATGCGAACCCGGCCCTGGAGGTCGCGGTAGACCTTCGATTGCTCCTGCCGCGAAATCTGGTTGCCTCCCGACAGATTTTGCTGGAACTGGGTAATCTGGGTCGCGGAGTAGGGTGCTCCGGTGACCGGTGTTTTTGACCACGGACCTTCGGACCTGATTCCAAACTCTGGGCCACCCGGGCCGAAGCCGTGTCCTCGCGGACCAGGAGGCGGACCTTGCGCGAGCAAGACTCCTCCAGCGAGCATCACTGAACAGAACTGCGTGAGTGTTTTCATATTTGATCCTTTTGTGAACTTCCTAAAATTGCTCGCCTGACACGCGAACGGCACGTGGCAAGTCGTCTTCTCCTGACATGACGTCTGCCGAGATTGGGCTCGGGGACGCCGTGTCCACTTCGATCCCCATCCGGGCAAAATCGGAGGGCTGGAGATCCGCATGGACAACTTTTACAAATTCGCCGGATGCCAGCGGGAGGGCGAACGGCACTGCGACGAAGCCTTCTGCAGACCAGTCTGACTCGACTGGGCTGAGCGTTTGGCGGTGTGGCCACGTAGTAAACGAAACGAACCCAATCAGAAGTGATGCCGCAATTGCCAGCCAAAGTTTTGGGCCGAAGCTTTGGGGGCGCGGGCTTGCGGCGAACCGCTGAAGGATGAGGCGGCGTCCTTCGACAGAACTGCGCCCCACCGCAGATGCTTGCCTGATGGAGCGGAGACGCGAGCTTAACAACTCTTCTTGTGCCCAGCGCCGCTCGCAATGCAAGCACTCGGCAAGGTGCTGCCGAATTTCGGCTGTGGGGATCTGCCCAGTCCTGGCGCATTCGATAATTCTTGGCACCCAGAAGCAGCTCACCGGAGCACCGCCATTCGTAGAGTCGACCCCAGCAGCAGACGGGCACGATGCAATCTTGAACGGACCGTACCTACAGGACAGCCCATCAACTTAGCCGCATCTTGATAACTGCGCTCTTCCAGATCGCACAGCACCACGGCGTCGCGATAGCGATCGGGGAGCTTCTGAAGCGATTCATAGAGCGCGGCCATGGCTTCGTTTTTCAGCAGATCGCTCAATAGATCGAGCTGGCCGGGACGATCTTGGAGGGGCTCCGTTGGGCGGGTCCGCCGAAGCATGCGAATCCGGTTTCGGGCCATGCCATAGAGGTAAGGTTCCAGCGCGCCGAGCTTTGGATCGTAGCCCTGATGGGGCGCGATCAACTGCATGAAGACTTCTTGCGCCACGTCATCGGCGACGGAGCGGCTGCCGGACATGTGAAGGGCGTAGCGGTAGAGCGCGGGCTCATGGCGTTCATATAGCAGCTCCAGCGCTCGCCGATCGCCTTTCCGCATTCGTTGGTATAAGTCTTCATCGCTCGGATCCTGCACGGCTCTATCTTGCATTGCGTGTCGAAGGCGGAAAGTTCCAGAGCCGGAGAAATTATTTCGGGTGGCCGTAATGCTAAACTGTAGCAGTGCGGCGGCTGTAGCTCAGTTGGTAGTAGCGCCAGATTGTGGTTCTGGATGTCGTGGGTTCAAATCCCACCAGCCGCCCCAGCCTTCATCCCTTCGCTCCTCCAGCTCGGCAAGGCCAGCAGTTCCACCGCTAAGCACAAGTGCTAAAGGGCGAACTGGCGCGTAAACACTTCATCCTGGGAGTACGGGCAGACGTCGGGAAATGCTTTCAACTCCAGGCCCGTTTGCTCGGCAGCTTGGAAGACGGCGGCGGCATAGGCGTCGGGCAGCAGTTCTGCGACGGCGGGTTTCAAGCTGGGAGTTTTGCGCAACCTGCGGTGAATGGCGGCTCGCGATGCTTCGATGGACAGCACCCAGGAGCGGGACTGGCGTGCTGGCTGATAATCCCACTTGAGCATGTGGCAAAACAAGACAGTTAACAGCGATTCGATGGCGTCTTTATGGCGGTTTCCCAAGTCAATCACCTCTTCGATGAGTGCCTGCATATCGATCGCGCCAAGTTCTCCGCGTTGAAGTTGAGCTGCGGTTTCTTGAGTCCAGGCGTAAAAATCGGCTTCGTAAAGTGTCGCGCTCATATTTCCATCGTGCGCTAAAAGCGTTCTGCTTACAAGCTTGAAAGGGAGGTTTTCAGCAATTCAGTAAACGTTCAAAACGAAAATATTGTACTCAGCGTTAAGTCTGCCAGACGGCTCCGGCTGATGCCAATTTCGCGGGCGGCGCGATCAGCCTCGATCATCAGATGGTCGTCTACGGAGACGGCGGGT
>JANXQZ010001031.1 GCA_025353235.1 Bryobacterales bacterium | reverse complement strand
CAGCAATTGGCTCCGCGTTCGTGGGGTACGGATAGAAGGTATGCGCCAGCACCCCGCCTCTACCATCAAAAGGATAGGCGTCCCCATGAGGTCCGCTTCCAAACAGCACAGTCAATGTCCGATTCGCCTTGAGATCCGTTGAAGGCGAAAACGTCAGCTTGGCGACCTTGGCCCACTCATTGAAGGCTCGCACGATCTCTGCCTTCGCGGTATCTGTTGGAATCTTATCTGTCACCGACTGAAAAGCATAGTTAAGATCCGCTCCATTCAGACCGGGTCCACCCCATCCGTAACCGACTCTGGCGACCGATTGGCCGATCTGACCCTGGTCAGTCAAAGCGCCTGCGCAAGCGTTCAGCGCGAGCCCTTGAACCAGTTCCGGCGCAGCCGGGAAAATATAAGCCACCTCGTCCCACTGAGCCAGCGCCGAGATGGCATCCTGGGTTCCCGAGACTAACAGGTGATGATCCAATAGATCCGGATTATCCTGAATCTGCAGCAGGCTGTCCAGCACGATCTGACGCGCTTGATCCATATCCACGTCGGGATAGAATTCGACCAGCGCAAATGATGCGTCTCCGGTGTCTGCCGCATCGGCCAGTTCCGCGCTGAGCTTTTCCGCAGGCCCAATCGGCGAGCTTGAAGAGAGTCCGAGACCATCGGCAGTGAACCAGTCCGGCGCGGAGATTATGTAAGCATAATCGGGCACGTATTGAACCACGCGCGCCCCGCGCTTTGCCAATTCAAAGAGTTGTCCCGGCTCGGCCCCGCTTGCGAACCGTACCAGCAAGTGGCGAGCCATGCCTCGACGCCGATTTGGAAACTGGTGGGCGGATTGCGCAGGATGCGGCTTCAGCTGCAGCGCGGGCTGCGCCGCCAAGAGTTCGGCAAGCAGAAGAAAAATCCAGAGTAAGCGCATCGGGCCCATGAATTACTGATCGGTTTTTCCGTGAGAACTATTAGGCAGGAATGCACTGTATCCACGGAGCCTAATCCCGTGATAGTTCGCCTTATTCTCATAACTACGTGTTTTCTGCTGACTGCCGCCGACCAGCCGGGTTCCATAATCGATACCCTGGCCGGGACCGGTTTCGTGGGCGATGGGAGCGCTGCGTCCTCTGCAATTCTGAGCCAGCCTGAAGGGCTGGCAATTGACGCCGCCGGCAACCTCTATATTGCCGATGCCGATGACAGCCGTGTTCGCAAGATCCTGCCGAACGGGGTGATTCAGACGGTGGCGGGAACCGGAACCGCTGGTTTCTCCGGTGACAACGGGCCAGGCGTCAAGGCTCAGTTGGACCACCCCTACGGGCTAGCGATTGACCTGGCCGGCAACCTCTACATTGCCGATCTGGGAAACGCCCGGGTCCGCAAATTATCACCAGACGGCCAGATCGGCACCGTCGCGGGAGGGGGTGTCACCGCTCCAAGTGCTGCCACGGACGGCCTGCAGGCGGCTAACATCAAGCTGAACGCACCTCGCAATGTAGCGGTGGATCGCGCTGGCAACCTATATGTGTCCGACTTCGGAGCGCACCAAGTGTACCGGGTGGGGTCAGGGGGCTTGTTTACTACCATCGCGGGAACTGGAAAGAGCGGGTTCACCGGTGATAACGCAACGGCGAAACTGGCTCAGCTATCGTCCCCGGCCGGGCTCGCTATTGATTCCCGCGGCAATCTCTATATCGCCGATAGCGGGAACAATCGCATTCGGAAAGTTTCGCAGGGAGGCATCTCTTCCATCTTTACGGTAATCGGGCCCACCGGCCTCGCCGTGAATGCGGCTGACACGCTGTACATCGCTGCATCGGCCTACTTTGGAACTACGCTGCACGCGGTTGGGTCTGGCATCGCAGCACGCGACGTCGCCGCCGATCCAGCGGGAAACCTGTACCTGAGCGCCAACAATGTTGTCCGGGAGATAGCAGTGGATGGCACGGTTACCACCAAGGCAGGCAGCGGCGCGGCGCGATACTATGGCGGCGACGGAGGCCCAGCCAACGCGTCCCGGATGCACAATCCCTGGGGTATCGCTCGCGACGATCTTGGGAATCTATACGTTGCCGATTCGGACAATCATCGCATTCGCAAGATCGCCACCAACGGCGTGATGAGCACCTTCGCAGGCACGGGCGAATCGGGATCGTCGATCACGGGCGGCCTGGCCCTGCTTGCGCAGCTGAACGGTCCGAAAAGCGTTGCGCTGGATTCGGTTCGCAACGTCTATGTGGCCGACAGCGGGAATAATCGCGTCTGCAAAATTAGTCCAGGGGGCGCGATTTCAGTATTCGTCGACAAGCTGAGCGACCCCGAGTCATTGGCCTTTGACTCGAATGACTCCCTCTTTATCGCCGATACCGGGAATAATCGAGTCTTGAAAATCACGGCGGCGGGCATTCTGAGCACTGTCACTCCAGCCGTGAAACCAGCAGGACTCGCGCTCGACCAGTCGGGAACCCTCTTTATCAGCGAAGATGTTCGTGTGTCGAAGATCGCGCCCGGAGCGGCCTTGGCCACTGTGCTCGATGGATTGCGGAACCCGCGCGGGCTTGCTGTCACCGCGACGGGCGACTTACTGGTAGCCGAGGCGGGGGCGCATCGTGTGCGGCTGGTGTCATCCGGGGGCGGCGTTACTACTATCGCAGGCACCGGCGTTGCTGGATTTTCGGGGGATGGCGGACCCGGTGCGGCAGCGCAGCTTAATAGCCCTTCCGGTGTGGCCTTGGATGCGGCGGGAAATATCCTCATCGCGGATACGGGCAATCAGCGGATTCGGACGGTTACGGCCCCGGCACCAGGGACAATCGCCGCGCCGCTCACGCAGGTGTCGTTGGTAAGTGCGGCGTCTCTTGCCGCCGGACCGATTGCACCCGAGGAGATCATCACCATCTTCGGATCCGGTTTCGATCCCAAGCAGACGCAGGTTATGTTCGACGGAGAGGCTGCCACACTGTTTTACGCCAGCGCAACGCAGCTGAACGTGCTGGTTCCGGCGGATGTGAAGCCGGGTGGGAATGCAAGTCTGTCCATTCAAGTGAATGGGGCTCAGGTGGCCGGGTCGCTTGTGCCCGTGATCTCAGCCGTTCCTGCTTTCTTCGTCGCTGGGCCAGGGACCGGGCCGGCGGCGGCGCTCAACGAAGACGGCTCCTTCAACTCCGCCGATAGCGGCGCGCCACGGGGGACTATTGTCAGTCTATTCGGCACGGGGTGGCCGGCGAACGCGGGCGCCATTACGCTGAGCATCGGCGGGTACGGCGCTGAGATCTTGTTCGTTGGCAATGCACCCGGTTTTGCCGGACTCAAGCAGATCAACGCTAAGATCCCAAGCGGGTTCCTGTCCCCGGGAAGTCAGCCCGTGGTGCTCAGTATTGGAGGAATGGCGAGCCAGCCCGGGGTTACCCTATCTGTCAAATAGCGTGGCCAGGGAGCGATTGAAGAAGCGTCCTCGCTGCGTCCGCTCGCGGCCCCGAGGCGATCGCGAGTTTCAGTTCGGACTCTGCTTCAGCGAAAGCCCCGGCCTGCCCATACAGCACTCCCAGTGCGAGATGATCCTGCGGATGCCTGCTTCGAATACCCTCCAAGCGGATCCAATCCGTCTGGGAAAGGATTTCAAACTTGGCCTCCGGCGCGGGGGGCTGAGGAGCCGTCACTTCTCCCCCTGAAAGGAGCGCAGAAACCTGCCATGAGTAGACTTTCCCTCGGGTGAGCGGCTTATCTGGATGCCAGTGCGTTGCGGTCAGGGGCGGACTAATGGCAACTTGGTTGTAGTTAAGGTCATATATGGCGATCTTGTATGTGCGCGCACCCTGGATAGGCTGCCACTCGAATTCCGGCCGATCGCTCAACGAGCCGCTCGCAATTGGCCTAAGCAAGCGAAAGTCTCGCCGCTTGTCTGGCGTGCCGAGCAAGACTTGGCGGCGTCCCGCGAGTTGTGCGATTCGCGCGGGAACGTCGATCCTACCGGCGGCAATAGCGGCATCGACTTGCGTCTGGTACTCGGGCGCGACTGTCGCCTGAGTTTTCATTGAGGGCTGCGGCTGAGTTTTCACCCATACGACCAGCAGGACAAGGGCGGCGCAGGCCACGGCGGCGGCCGCCCACCACCAGTTCCGGAGCGGCTTCTTGGGTTGCAACTTCGCCGCCGCGAACGCGCGCAAATCCTCCGCCTCAGCCTTGCACGAGGGACAAGTGCGCAGATGTTCGCAAGCGACAGGGGCATCAAGCCGTCCATCGGCGTAAGCTTGCAGGTCGGCGTACTCTAAGTGGACCGGTTTCAACGTCGAGCGCAGGAAGCGGATCGCCGTGCCTGCCTCAGCTCCCAGACGTAACTGGCAAGACGGACAGCGGGACAGATGGTCGTCCACCGCCAGCAGCCCCTCGCCTTCCAGAGAACCGGCGCGGTAGCTCCCCAAGTCCGAGTCTGTAAGATGGTCTCTCACTTCACACTATATGATGTGCAAAGAGCCTTTATATTCCCATGAGTTTTCGGGATAGGCGCTCCCGTGCGGATTTGCGCAAGTTGATCACCTGCTGCCGCGTCACCCCCAGACGCACTGCGATGGTGGCATCGTCCAGCGGGAGGTCTCGCCAGAGCCCAGCTAGTTCCGAGGCTTCCATCTCCAGCGTGGCCGCAATTTCCCGAATGCCGGCAACGCTGGTGACTGGCAGCAGCGCAATGGCTGCTCCCCCTTGATGGTCACGCAGGTTCAGAAGCAGGCAAATTCGCTGGCGGATCGGCAGTTCCCCAATCTCTGCCCAGAGGCGTCGGAGCCACGCCTTCTGCTCCATCGTTTCGACGGGGCTGGCGCGCGGATCCGCTACCTCGCGGTCCAAGGACAAGTGCCGGTCGGAGACGCCCCAGCGGACGGCCATGCGATCGACAAGATCGTCGAAGAGTAGCGGCGCGGCGCATTCGGCGAAGATCGAGGACAGCAGAGCGGCGGCCTCGCGGGTCCGGGTCTGGCGGAAGGTCTCTACCTTAGGTTTGTCTGAGTCGGGGACTCGACCGCAGTACCATTCTCCGCTTGGATCGGTCCATAAGGAGAATCGCGCATCTTTTCCCAGCAGGTAGCGCAGCTTGTTTTTGAGGCGCTGGCGTTGCGGGAACCTGCGGCGGAAGTACTCGTCGCAGCCATGGTAGGCGGTGACGGCAACGTATGCGGGAAAATCGCGGATCGTGTCCGG
Source organism: Bryobacterales bacterium (assembly GCA_025353235.1). Taxonomy (GTDB): domain Bacteria; phylum Acidobacteriota; class Terriglobia; order Bryobacterales; family Bryobacteraceae; genus JANXQZ01. The sequence goes on along the minus strand of JANXQZ010001031.1, from coordinate 1,134 downwards.
TTGGTCCTCGGCTTTGAGATCCCGCAATCGCGAAATAAGGTCCACGAGAATGTCGTGGATCACATCCTCCACTTCGACCTCAAGTTTATGGCGGACGATGTGGGTAACGATAGGATAGGCCTGATCCCAGACGAGTTGGTATAGCAGCCGCTGTGACTCGACCGGGTGGTCACAACGAAAGAACTGCTCCAGGAGGGACAAGTTATCCATTAGAACTGGAAATAAATGAAAGCGCGTTGTTCGCCAGTCACGGAGAAGAATTCGAGGCAGACCAGCATTGCAAAAATAGCAGCGGTTTGCAGCCGTGGGGGCGCGTGCCAGCGATTCTCCAGCACAATTCCCGCCAACGCTGTCGCGATGAGCGCGAGATGGCCAGCACCCAGGAGCACGGTTCCAGGCTGGCCGGCAAACATTTGACGGAGCACGAACAAGCTGTTGCCGAGCCCCGGCGTACGGAAGAAAACCCAGCCAATCAGCACGAGCAAGAACGTCAGGCCGATACGGGCAAATCGGGGGATGCGCAGCAACGAGTTTCCAGCCGCCTTTTCAACCGAGAGCAGCGCGCCATGCCAGCCTCCCCAAATCAGAAAATTCCAACTGGCGCCATGCCAGAGCCCTCCCAGCACCATGGTGATCATGAGATTCCGGTACGTGCGCGCCAGTCCACGACGGTTCCCGCCCAGCGGAATGTAGAGATAATCCCGGAGCCATCGGGAGAGCGACATGTGCCAGCGCCGCCAAAACTCCGTGACACTGTCCGCTAGATACGGCCTCCCAAAATTTTCAGGGAAGTGGAAGCCTAGAATCGCAGCTAGCCCAATTGCCATATCTGTGTAACCCGAAAAATCGAAGTAGATCTGAAGCGCAAATGCAAAGGCCCCACTCCAGGCGTTCCACATTCCGGGCTGAGCCGTGACGTTTGAGAAGTAGGGATCGGCTATCTGGGCGAAACGATCCGCGAACACCATCTTCTTGATCAGGCCCGCGAGGAAGCGAACCGTGCCTCGCTGAACCGCCTCGACTGACGGAGACGACCAGTTGTAAAGATCGCGGAAAAATTCACGAGCTCGCACGATCGGACCGGCGACCAACTGCGGAAAGAAGCTGATGAACAGGGCGTAGTCGGGGAAGCTT
>JANXQZ010001009.1 GCA_025353235.1 Bryobacterales bacterium | reverse complement strand
TTATTGAGGTTTCGGAGTTCCTGATGGAAACCAGGTTCTAACCGGTCTACGCGCGGTCAGCTCGGGCGCTGAGCTTGAACGATCTCGGTCTAATCTCCATTCATACCTTGTTCTCTGGGGATGTAAACCGAAGTATTGCAGCGCTTCAACTAGGGACTGCTCCCGAGTCCGCAGGACCGGCTAAACGACAGTTAACCCGCTCTAGGGAGTTAAGATATCTTCACAGGTACCTTCATTCGAGAGACGGGACTCTGCCTTTTGCGCGCAGGAGTTCGCAGGGTTGTTATGAGGCAACTTGGAGGCGAGTCGATGACCAATGGAAGGACGCACATCTACCGGCCCGGCAATGTGGATGTGAAACTTTGGCGATACATGGACTGCATGAAGTTCCTTGACGTTCTTCAAGAGCGTGCTCTATGGTTTACGCGCCTAGACCAGCTTCAAGACCCGCACGAAGAATCGTTCCCCAAGGCCTTAAGAGAGCAACTGTCAGTGCTGGCCGTTGAGTCGCCCGAATATGGGGGATTCACCTATGAGAAATGGCGCAAACGAGGGTGTGTGAATTGCTGGCACGCGAGCGATTGCGAATCAGCCGCCATGTGGAGTTTGTACTCGGGGCAGGACGGTATAGCGTTCTGCTCTCATGTGAGCCGGCTTGAACTTGCATTCCATGACGAATCGGAATTCGGCTCGTGGGGGTTGTACGGCAATGAGGTCCAGTATGGCGATTCCGACGCCTACGACCCGCCCAAGGATCAGAGGGGTGGTTCGGATCTTATTCGCGCAAAGGAACTACACCGGAAGAGAAAAAGCTTCCAGCACGAGCGAGAATATCGTCTTACGTCAACTCTTGAGGATTCAGATCAGGGTAGTTTAGGTAAATACATCCGGGTAAGTCTCGAAAAGTTGATTGAGGGGATTGTGGTGGCTCCGACTGCCCCGAAGTGGGTGGTGGAGATTATTCGGAAGGAGCTCGTCATGCACTGTCTGAAGGTCGAGGTCACACAGTCCAATCTGTATACTCCAGTACTGAAATAGTTTTGATTGCAGCTTTGGCCCTGGTACATGAGACTGCTTTGCCCAGCACGGGACTAAAGTATTATTTATCGTACACAATCCAAAGGGTCTAGAACCCTCCAGAGGCCAGCTACGTCTTTTGGGATGTAAGGAATAAGGAGACCTTCGGTCATGCTCCAAAGATTCGCATCCGCGGCGTGGATGGTTGGCACGCTGCTCACGGTATCGACAGTCGGCTTCGCCCGGGATCACGGGGACGGTCGCGGCAACAACTCTGGACGATGGAGTGGAAGCAACAGCGGCCATAGCTTTTCTGGCGGAAGCCGCTCTTACTCATCGCGCGGCTTTTCAGGTGGGGGCGGCTACTCAGAGCGACACAGCTTCAGCGAACGGCGAGGATACGGGGGTGGCGCGCGCTACTACGATCGCGGATACGTAACTCCGCGGTCGTATGGCCGGCGCTATTACGGCGGATCTTACGGGGGCGTTTACCTGGGCTACAGCGCTCCTTATGGGTATGCTTACGATCCTGGTTATGCGTACGACCCCGGTTATGCTTATAGTCCGGGGTATTCGTACGGACCGGCCCCTGCGCAGCAGGGATGCACCGACGGCTCATACGATCGTAATGGTTCTTGGGTTCCTAGTCCCAACTGCTATTCCGACCAACAGCAGTATCGGCAGCCTCAGCAAAACTACGATCCGAGTCAGCAGCAATACCCGCCACCGCAGCAGAACTACGACTCAAATCAGCAGCAACGCTACAACCGATGAGGGCTGATCCGAAGGCTGCCCTATACTCATCGCTATCAAATCACCCGAGAATGCTGCGGAGAAGAAAGCATTGAGCGCTTCTCCACTTCCTGCGCATCCACCACGGCGATCGCGGCCACATTCACGATGTCGTTCACTTCAGCCCCGCGCTGCAGCACGTGAACCGGCTTCGACAACCCCATCAGAATTGGCCCGATCGCCTCAGCCGCACCCAGTCTCGACAGCAGCTTATACGCAATATTCCCCGATTCAAGATTCGGAAAAATCAGCACGTTCGCCCCGCCCTGCAACGGACTGAACGGATACGTCGCCTCCAGAATTTCTGGCACCACCGCCGTATCCGCTTGCATCTCGCCATCTACGATCAGAGCTGGCTCGCGCTGCCTCACTATCTCAACCGCTCGACGCACCTTCTCCGCAAGTGGATGCCGCGTGCTTCCGAAATTTGAGAACGAGAGCAGCGCCACCTTCGGCTCCACGTTAAAGCGACGGGCAGTCTCAGCCGCACATACTGCAATCTCGGCAAGATCCTCGCTGGTCGGCTCGATATTCACGGTGGCATCCGCGAAAAAGTAAACGTCGCCACGCTGCGTGATCATCAGGTACAGACCCGAAACCTTGCGCAGGCCGTCCCGCACGGGGATCACTTCCAGCGCGGGCCGGATCGTCTCGGGGTAGTGCTGTGTGAGTCCGCCGATCAAGACATCAGCGTCGCCCGCGTGAACCATGAGCGCGCCAAACTGGTTTGGGTTCAGGAGCAGACGCTTGGCTTCGCTCAGAGTGACGCCCTTGCGTTGCCGCAGCCGAAACAATTCGTTGGCGTACTTCTCCAGGTTTGCTGACTTGAGCGGGTCCACAATCTGAATCCCGTTCAGGCTCAGATTCATGTCCAGGATGCGTTCGCGAATCACCGCTTCATTGCCGAGCAGAATGGGCCGCGCAATGCTCTCATCGATCAAGATCTGGCACGCGCGCAGAATCTTGGTTTCCTCTCCTTCAGGAAACACGATTCGTTTGGGAGCCCGCTGAGCCTTGTGAATCATCACGCGCATCACGCCCTGTTTGCGGCCCAGGCGGCGCTCGAGTTGATCGCGGTATTCGTTCAGATCGATGTGCTCGCGCGCGACACCCGTCTCCATGGCAGCCTTCGCTACCGCCGACGCCTCGCGAATCAGCACGCGATTGTCGAACGGCTTGGGGATGATGTACTCGGGTCCGAACTGCAGCCGCTCCAGACCGTACGTGCGGCTCACCGAATCGGGCACATCTTCTCGAGCCAGTTCGGCTAAGGCGCGCGTCGCAGCCAGTTTCATCTCATCATTGATGGTGGTGGCGCGCACGTCCAGTGCGCCTCGAAAGATGAACGGAAAACCCAAAACATTGTTGACTTGATTCGGATAGTCGGAGCGGCCTGTGGCCACGATCGCGTCGGGACGCGTCTTCACGGCCAGATCGTACGGTATCTCGGGATCGGGATTCGCCAGCGCGAAAATGATGGGGCGCTCGCCCATGCCAAGGATCATGCGGGGAGTGACGCAATCGGCTACGGAGAGTCCGAAGAACACGTCCGCGCCAACCAGCGCCTCTTCCAGGGTGCGGGCAGCGGTCTTCGAGGCGAATCGCGCCTTGTACTGATTCATGCCCTCAGTGCGACCTTCGTAGATGGTCCCTTGCGAGTCGCACATGATCAAGTTCTCGGGAGTAGCGCCGAGCTTGATGGCGTGGCCGGCGCACGAAATGGAACTCGCTCCTGCGCCGTTGAACACGATCTTCACATCTTCAATGCGCTTATTCACCAGGATCAGCGCGTTCAGCAGGGCCGCGCCGGAGATGATGGCCGTGCCATGCTGATCGTCGTGGAAGACAGGAATCTTCATGGTGCGCCGCAGTTCTTCTTCGATGATGAAGCAGTCCGGAGCCTTGATATCTTCCAGGTTGATGCCGCCAAAGGTGGGCTCCAGCATCTGGCAGGCGCGAATGATTTCTTTCGGGTCAGTAGAATCAAGTTCAAGGTCGAAAACATCGATGTCGGCGAAGCGCTTGAACAGGACACCCTTGCCTTCCATCACGGGTTTGCCTGCGGCCGGTCCGATATTTCCAAGCCCAAGCACGGCGGTCCCATTGGTGACGACTGCCACCAAATTTCCCTTGCCGGTGTATTTATAGACCAAGCTCGGGTCGCGGAAAATTTCCATGCACGGAACAGCCACTCCGGG
>JANXQZ010000994.1 GCA_025353235.1 Bryobacterales bacterium | reverse complement strand
TATCCAACGAGCCGTCGAGTCTTGTCTGATTCACAACACCCTGCTGCATGCCCCGCACGTGGACATTGAGGTCTGCTCGAGCGGCGTCCTCGCTCTGGCAGCGGTTTGAAGTTTTCCGGCAGTTTAAATGAAAAGGGGTTGTCGTGATTACATACATGGTTGACCAGTTACGCAGCTGGGTAATCGAGATGCTGCTTTTGTTTGTGCTTCTGGTGGTCGTGGGAATGGCCTTGATGGCTTTTGCGGGAATGTATCTGCGCATTGTCGCGAAGTTCCGCAGGCCGCAGCCGGTCACCTGCCCCGGTACCGGGGGCCCCGCCTTCGTTCAGGTCGCTGCGTTCCAATCTGCAGTTGGGCGAATGCACGGGGATGCTATTCCACATCTCTCGGGATGTAGCCTTTGGCCGGAGCACTCCCGTTGCGCTCGGGACTGCGCGGCACAGCTGGCTAGGCACGGCTAGTATGACCCGGGGATGACAAACACACTGCAGGCTGAAACACGCAATCTCCTGACGGAATACGCCACGGCCAGCTTTGAGGAGTTGGAACATCGTCCTCGAGAGCTTGAGAGTAAGGTCGCCCTTACCGAGGTAGCCAGCTTACCCAAAGCTCTCAAGGCAACGTATTTGGCGGATGCTGGACGAAACCCCACCGGGTATGCGTGCAGCGGAAAAGCGCATGGCGGCTCTTGCCATCGCCAACTGCCGGTGAAAGACTCGCCGATCGCCGTCTCGGATGAAAGGCCCGGAACTATGACAAGAGGTCAGCGCCGAGTTGAGAACCGTGCCGCACCTGCTCAAGAACGTGAGCTTGGCTGTGGGCACCTCGTCGCCTGCGTTGTCTTTGAACTTGAGGCCGAGCCGTCTGAATACCTTCTTCATCGGACCGTTCTCCCACAACACCTTCGCTGTGATCGTATGACTCCGCTTCGCTTCGGACAGAAAGTGGAAGCGTGTCCTGCGCGGGATTCATCGGAAATACCGCTGCCTGCCTCTCCCAGTCGCGAAACTTCCTGACTATCATGAACTTCACTCTAGGCGTCGTCCCGAACAGCTTCGCGGGCCAAGCCAAGACCAGGGCACACGCGCGTGAACAGATCCCGGACGGTTTCCATTGATTATCGGGTATAGACGGCATGAACGGTTTCCGAGCGCTACACCACCGAACTGCAGCGCCTCCCACAGGCCCTACCCAGGATCCAGGGCCTTAATAGGTCAGCACCTCTAAATGGGAACGCCGAACACAGCCGTCCAGGCATGGTGGAAGTGGTGAAGAAGACGTCGCCTACCAGCTTGACGGCGCGCGGAGTTTTTTGGGAGCGTTTCTCTCGGCGGCGCTACGCTGCGCAACGACCTCGACTCGAACAAGTAACTGGCGGCAAGCCACATGTGGATGCAAAAGGTCAAACCGCCGAGTGCCGCCTCCAATCTGCCGATCCTACTTAAGCGTTACTCCAAACATTAGGGCAAACTCAGACATGCGCTGACGGTAGGCCGCTACAGCCCGGCGCTGACCCAGATTGCGTTGTGATCGGAGAACGGAGCCGGCTCCACACTAGCGGCCAAAGATTTCAGCTCGCTGAGAAAAATCCAATCCAAGTGGCGGCGAAATGGCGGGAAGGTATCCAAAGCGTTGGGGAACGGGGTTTCGAAACCATGGTGCCTCATCGCACTCCGGATCGAAGGGCTGTGCTTTTGACCGAAGGGCAGCGGTAGCACGTTTCCAAGCCAGTACAAGTCAATGGTATTAAAATTACCGCCGATCACTCGCGGGCCGGTGTAGCGCGCAGCATCGTCAATAACCGGTTGCAGTTGCTCGACTCGCTCTTGCGGATTGATGCGAGTATCTAGATGCACGTTCCAGACGCGCAAGTCGCCCCAAGGGCCCAGCACCGTGGCGGCCATAGCAAAACGGTTCCGGGAGCGGAAGCGGAGATCGCACACTTTGAGGCGCTTGATCTCGACGTTCGTGATCGGATAACGGCTTACAATGGCCAGACCTTGGTCATAGACGCCTGGAGAACCAGCGGCGAATGACGCTAAGCCGCCTAACCTACGCGCAACTTCGTCCGCTACACTCGGTTCCCTTCTTCATGCCTGACTTCCTGAAACAAATAGAGGTCTGCATCACGCAACCGGGGCGCATTGCTAATCGCATTTACAACCTTATCG
>JANXQZ010001217.1 GCA_025353235.1 Bryobacterales bacterium | reverse complement strand
GGCTATTCCACGACGGTGGCCGAAGCTCATGCCGTCGACGCCGAGCACTGGGAGCGCCCGCTCCTCGGCGCTGAGTTGGCTAAGGCGTACCTAGTGAGCAATAGCAAAGCATTGCTTCAGAGCAATTGCAACGCTTGTCATCGAAACGACCGCGAAACCAAGGGCACGGATTACATCAACTACGCCAAAGAGTTGGTGCGCCAGAAAGGTTGCCGCGCTTGCCACACCATTAACAACCGCGGCGGCATCATCGGTCCAAATCTCACTTACATCGGCGATCAGAACCCCGAACAATACAACTACGCACGCATGCCGGGCAAGCCGTCGGTCTTCGGCTGGCATCTGGCGCACTTCAAGGATCCGAAATCGATGTCGAGCGAGACGGTGATGCCGAATTTTGGCTTCGGGAGCCGCGAAGCGCAGTCTCTCGCCATGCTGGTGATGAGCTGGAAGAAGACGGACCTTCCCATCGACTATATCCCCGGCGCCAAGACCGCCGATTTGCCGACTCCTGAAGAGAAAGCCAAAGAGGAGCAGATGCTGCATGGCGAAGGCGCTTTCTTCGTCAGAAAGACCTGCTTCATCTGTCACGACGTCAGTGTTCTGGGCATCGAGTCCGCAACCAAGATCGGACCGGACCTGTCCATCGCCTACGCCGACGTGCAAAGCCGCTTTGGCCGGACACTGGACGATTTCTTGCACAATCCGACCGGAACGATGGCAGTGGTGTTGTCCACACAGATTCACTTAACGGATGAGGAGCGGAACGAAGCCATCCGAACGTTGACGGCTGCTTATCAGAAGAAGCAGGCGCTCGAAGCAAACAAGCCCGGGGCGAAGAAATGATGTTTTCGCGCCGGCCGGGAAGGGAAACGGAGAGTATGAACATGAACTCGCGATACAAATTGGGCAGGTGGGCAGCAGCCGCGGCGCTGCTGGTTATGGTTGTAGCGGCCAGTTGCGCCAGAAAGCCTAAGACGGCGCGGCGTGGCGACATCGCCGAGGCGGCAATCGCCTCCTATGTGGCTCCGGGCGATCTGGACGAATATTATGTCTTCTATTCCGGCGGTCAGTCGGGCAACGTCTACGTGGCCGGACTCCCGTCCATGCGCCATATTGCCACGATTCCCGTCTTTGCCCCTTACCCGGGCAACGGTTATGGGTTCGACAAGGAGACCAAGGCCATGTTGGGGGGCTTCACCTGGGGCGACGTTCACCATCCGGCCATCAGCAAAACCAACGGCGATT
>JANXQZ010000939.1 GCA_025353235.1 Bryobacterales bacterium | reverse complement strand
GCTGATTCAGCTCAACATCAACTGGATCGTCTACGCGTTTAATATCTGGGTTAGTTTGTTCAGCATTATCCTCGTGTCCCAAGGTTGGCTGATTGCCGCCAACATATTTACCTCGCGCGAAGCCAAGCGGCTGTACGGCATTTTAGGAGTCGGCTCCGTGATCGGGGCCGCTTTCGGCGGGACATTTACCGCGTTCACCGTGCGCTTGGTCGGCACAACCAATCTGATATTGGCCTGCGCCGCCATGGTTGTCTTATCTTACGTGCCATTCTGGTTTATCCTGCGCGACCAGGGGAAAGCGATCGCCGCTGCGCGGGCCGCCTCGGAAAACGAGGAAGATTTTAGCTTTGGCGAAATTCTCGGCAATCTTCGCCGCCATCGGCACCTGCAAGTCATCATGGCGATCATGATCGTCACCTTCGTGATCGACGTAATGGTGGAGTTTCAATTCAATGCCATGGCGAAGCTGGCCTATCATAATAAGAACGATTTAACAGCGTTCCTGGGCAACTTCTACGGCTTTTGGCTGAATCTGCTTACTTTCGTATTCCAGTTCTTCATGACCGGTTTTGTGGTCAGCCGTTTCGGAGTGGGGGGCACGCTGCAGATCATGCCCCTCTCGATCGCCGCTGCCTCCATCGCGGCCCTAATTGCTCCTTCGGTGCTTTCAACCTCCGCAACTCGGCTAACGGAAGCCTCTACCCGCTATTCGTTTAACAAGACCGGGATGGAACTCCTGTACCTGCCGCTGCCCCTCGCCCTCCGCAACCGGACTAAAGCGTTTGTCGACGTATTCGTAGACCGTTTCGCCCGGGGCCTAGGAGGCATGATTCTGGTTCTGGTGACCTCGGTGTTGGCGATGCCCGTGCGATATGTCGCAGTGATTGTGCTGGTGTTGTCGCTCGCCTGGATCGTCCTATCGATCTACGCGAAGAAAGAGTACATCGCCACTGTGCGCAATCGGCTGGAATCCAGGCGTCTGGATTTGGAAAGCGCTCGCGTGTCGGTAGAAGACCCGTCCACAATCGCGCTCCTGGAGCAAACCGCTCTGGGCGAAAACGCGCGCCAATCGTTATACGCCCTCTCTGTGCTCGGCGAGTCCCGCGGATACGATTTCCAAAAGCTGCTGCCCAAGCTGGCCCGGAGCTTGGCACCGGAGCTTCGAGAGAGAGCATACTTCTTAGCCACAGAAGCCGGGTTCCGCGGCTTGGTGGACGCTGCAAATACCGATATTCGGTCTGCCCGACCCAATTCAGATCAAAAGATGCTGAAGGCTGCTGTCGTGTATGCCTTGACTACTTCCACCGAATCCCGTCCGCTCACTGCCCTGTTGCTGAACCATCCGAACACGATCGTGGCCGCCGGGGCTCTCGAGTTCCTGTCCAAGCAGCCCGATTTAGCGAGGGAGCTAATCACCCATGAATGGCTGACCCACGCTGCTTCGGATGAGTCCGCCAAGCGACGTTGCCTGGCCGCTATGGCTGTGCGCGCCCGAGGCGATCAGGGCACTGAAGCGCTGCATCAGCTGCTTGCGGACGAGGATTCATCGGTGGTGAGCGAGGCTTGCAAATCCGCTTCGGCACTGCAGAATCGGGAGTATTTGATTCCCATTATTCGCCGTCTGGCGGATCCGAAACTGCGCGGCGTGGCCATCGAATCACTCGCGGCTTTCGGTTCGAAAATCTCGGGTACCCTGGGCGACCTGTTGGACGACGAACATGCGCCGCTGGCATTGCGCCGTCAGATTCCGCGCGTGCTCCGATTGATTCCGGCGCAACGGTCTGTGGACATTTTGCTGCACTCGATCAATCACGCAAATCTTCCGATTCGCGGCGCGGTGCTGCGCGCGCTCAACCGCCTGCGGGAAAACGCGCCGGACCTCGATTACGGAAGCACTTCGGTGCGCGAACAATTGCTGCAGGAAGCTCGCTATTATTTTGAGATGGGCGCCGCTCTGGAAGTATTCCGCGAACATGGAAAGCCGCACACGCCGGCCGGGCTGCTCGCAAGCACCCTGGAAGAACGCCTCAAGGACACGCTCGAGCGGCTTTTCCGGCTCCTAGGTTTGAAATATCCGCAGCAACAAATTTACGCCGCCTTTCTGGCTGTGAAGCGGGGACGCGGCGAGGAGGCTTCGGCGGCACTCGAATTTCTGGATAATGTCCTGGAACGGGACGTCAAACGGTTTATGCTTCCGATCCTGGACGATGCTTCGCTAATCGGTCAGCGAGGCCGCGATCTGTTCGGCATACCCGCCAAGGACGCCGAGAGCGTGCTGCGCGATTTGCTCCGGTCCGGCGATGAGTGGCTGGTTTCGTGCGCGATCGCCACTGCTGCTCAATTGAAGCTAACCAGCCTCCTCCCTGAAATCCAATCCGCCTTGGGAGAGAAAGACAGCGACGTGTCTTTAGTCGCTCGCGATGCCATGATGGTGCTGGCATGAACAATCCAAACGGGGCAGGTCCTGGTGCCTCGAGCCAAGAGCTCAACATCATCGAGAAAGTGATTGCGCTCGAAGGCGTGGATCTGCTCAAGAATCTGAATCCCGACCAGCTATCCCGGATCGCGACCATTGCGCGCGAGGTCCGCTATCCGGCCGGCAAAACGATTGTAGAGCCCGAGAAGGCGCTGGACTCTCTATTCGTAATTCTGGATGGCGAGGTGGAGATCAGCCAGAAAGGCAACCCCTTAACCGTAGCTAAGCAAAACGATGTGGTCGGCGCTTGGGCTTTATTCGATTCGGACCCAATGCCGGTAACGGCCAAGACGCTGGGAGACACGAAGCTGCTGCGCATCAGCCGCGACGACTTTTACGATCTGCTGTCTGACAACATGGAGATCACCGCCGCGATCTTCTCCATGCTGGTAAAACGGTTCCGGCAACTCGTCCAGCAATGAACCCGGAACCTGACGATGACGAAGTGACGCGCCTGAGCCACGAGCTCGAACTCACCACTCGAAAGCTGGCTGACGCGCATAAAATGGCCTCGCTCGGGCGGCTGTCTGCCGGGATCGTACACGAAATTAACAGCCCGATCGGCTCCATTTTCTCGAATACCGAAGTGATCATTCGGGCGCTCGAGAAACTCAAGCAGACCCTCGCGGCGAATAAGGACGGACCCATTCCCCAAAAGGCGCTCGACACGGTGACTACGATCCTCAGCTTGGCGGAAGTGGATCGCATTGCTTGCGAGCGCATTTCCGGGGTGGTTCGCAGTTTAAAGACTTTTGCCCGAGTCAACGAAGGCGACCTTCTCAGAGTCAGCATCAATGAACTGCTGTTAAACACCCTCAAACTGGCCGGCACGGTTTATCGCCAAATGATCACCTTTGAATCCGACTTGGGAGATTTGCCTCAGGTTGAGTGCTATCCTGGCCTGCTAAACCAAGTGTTTTTGAACTTGATCGTGAATGCCGCCCAGTCCATTTCCGGAGAAGGGAAAGTGACCGTGCGCACGCGGTTGGAGGGGAGCCTGGTTCACATTGAAATCGAAGATACCGGGAGCGGCATTCCAGCTGAAGTCCAGCCCAAGATCTTCGCCGCTGGATTCACCACCAAGCCTCTGGGCGAAGGCACCGGCTTAGGGCTTACGATTACGCGGGAGTTCGTGGAAGATACGCACGGCGGCAAGATCAATTTCAAGACGGAAGCAGGCAAGGGGACTACCTTTCACGTTTTCGTTCCCATCGAGCAGCCCCGATCCGACCCCAAATTAGGAGCATAACTTGAGCGACAACGCACAGCCCCATGTTTTGATCGTCGATGACGAAGACATGGTAATCACCAGCATTCGAGCTTTTCTCCAGCTTGAAACCGAGTATTCCGTGCATGGCTATACGGATCCCAAAGCGGCTTCCCAGCACCTTGAAACCAACCCGGTCGATGTAGTGGTTAGCGACTATCTGATGCCCGGGATGACCGGCCTCCAACTCTTAGCGAAAGCAAAAGAGTTTCAGCCCGAGGCGGCTCGCGTTCTGCTGACCGGCCACGCAGATAAACAAAGCGCCATTAAAGCGATCAACGACGTTGGACTCTATCAATATCTCGAAAAGCCATGGGACAATTCACAACTCCTGCTGGTGATCAATGGAGCTATCGAGCGCACTCAACTTCTGCGTCAACTGCGAGACAAGGTGAACGAACTTGATGCCGCCCACGGCAACTTGAAAGACGTGCAAGGTCGCCTGCTGCGAGCTTTCCTATGATCGGAAAGAGCTTTGGCAAGAATGATATTCTGAAGTCGGTTGGCGGCGCCTTAGCGCGTATCCCTATTGAGAGGTGGCAAATGTACACGCGTTTTCTGTTCACTATTGGGGTAATTGCGGCTACCGCGATCCCCGTTCACGCGCAGAGCCGGCGGGCGAATATGGTCCGAAGCGGGAACCCTGACCGGGGGAAGTGCACCATAGAAGTAGTGGTCGACGGAGTGGCGGAAATCGAGATTCACGGGGATAGCGCTACCTTGCGAAACGTGTCCGGGCAGCAGCCGCAATGGCGCCGTTTTGAATGCAACAGCCCTCTGCCGCCCAATCCGGTAGACTTTCGATTCTCGGGAGTCGATGGCCGGGGCAGACAGGAATTGGTACGCGACCCGCGAGAAGGGGGCCTTGCCGTAGTGCAGATCGAGGACCCGCAGGCAGGCTCGGAAGGATATACTTTCGACCTTACATGGTCCAACGCAGGCGGTGTTTCGAATGGACGCGACCCCCGTTATGACCAACGCAACGACCCGCGCAATGAACCGAACCCCGGCAATGACCGCGGCGGAGACCGAAACGGAAATCGGAGATTTCCAGTTGATCAAGCCCTTCGAATTTGCCAGGATGCCATCAGGCAGCAGGCGGCCGATCGGTTTCGGGGCGCTGAATTGACGTTCCGCAGAATAGCCATGGATGACAACCCGGACCGCCGAGATTACGTGACGGGGATTTTGGAAGTGGGGGGCGGCAATTTTCGGGAGGAGCATCGCTTTTCGTGTTCCGTGGATTTCGACTCCGGGCGTGTCCGGTCCGCCAACCTCGATTCAGGCGGCGGTGACCGGAACGGAGATCGCAGGGGCAGCGATCAGGTTAGCGGCTTGGCGGTCCAAGCCTGTCAGCGCGCGGTGGACCAGCGGATTCGCAGGTTGGGCTATGTTCGTGTCGATTTTGGACAGCTCAATGTGGATGACCGTCCTGGACGCAATGACTGGATCGTTGGCAACGCGAGAGCTGAAGGCCGAGATCGCCGGGATTCATTCGATTTTTCCTGTTCTATGAACCTGCAGAACGGCTATGTTCGGTCAGTGGACGTAACTCGGCGCTAGTCGATTCCATGCGCCTAATTGCGTTCTTGCTACTCGTACCGATCGCGGGCCTTCTTGCCCAAACGGACCGGAATCAAACATCAGCCGCGGTCATCCCCCTCTGGAAAGGTGACGCTCCCGGATCGCTCGGAAGCGAGGATCGAGATCGGCCAACCCTGACCGTTTATCTGCCGGGCCGAGATGCGGTCCCGACCGGAGTGATCATCTGCCCAGGCGGCGGC
>JANXQZ010000123.1 GCA_025353235.1 Bryobacterales bacterium | reverse complement strand
ATGCGGGCGAACAGCTTGCGCCAAGCTTCGTGATTTTCCTGGGAATAAAGCTCATACGGCTGATGGATGTAGAGCTTGCCATCCTGCTGCGCCTGTTCAATAAAATCGGACTCGGTGGTCGTTAGTCCGCAGCGTACCTCGTCGACAAGAGCAACTTCGGCCATATGTCCCTCGTTCCTACTATGGTACACCCACTCATAGGTGGTGCTCAACCTAAACGCCGCGCTCTTGACAACGGTCGTTCACAGAGCCATACTAGGCAAAGATAATCTAGGTAAAGCATGAGCAAGAATGAAAATCGACGCGATCTCCTGCCCGGCACGCTTGAGATGCTGATCCTGCAAACCCTTTGCCGTAGTGCACTCCACGGCTATGCCATCGCCCAGGATATCCAGCAGGCGTCGGGCGATCTGCTCCAGATCGAAGAAGGCTCGCTCTATCCCGCCCTGCAGCGCCTCCTGAGGGAGGAATGGGTCTCGGCGGAATGGGGCATTTCCGCGCGGAATCGCCGCGTTCGAACTTATCGGCTCACACCGTCGGGCCGCAAACAATTGAAGCATGAGGTGACCACTTTTGGGAGACTCCTCGAAGGCATCGCCCGCGTCATGAGGCCGCTCGAATCATGAACGCCCTGTCGCGGCTGTTTCAGCGCCGGCGCCTGGATCGGGAACTTGCCGCCGAAATGCGTGAGCACGTGGAAGAGAGCATCCAGCGCAATCTCGAGGCCGGTCAATCGCCACAGGACGCGCGCGCTAATGCCTATCGCCAGTTCGGCAATTCCACGCTCCACGTGGAATCCAGCCGCGAAGCCTGGGGCTGGACCGCCGTTGAGCAGAGCCTCCAGGATTTCGGCTTCGCACTTCGCATGCTCCGCAAGACTCCAGTACTTACCGCCGCCGCCGTGCTTGCCTTGGCTTTGGGGATCGGCGCGAACACTGCCATGTTTAGCGTAGTGCAGGCCGTGCTGCTGGCGAGGCTGCCTTATCCCGACCCGGGCCAGCTGGTTCAAGTCTGGGAAGCGCGCAAGGATGGCGGATTGACCTCGGTCTCCGGCCCCAATTTTCGCGATTGGCGCGATCAGAATCGTTCCCTACGCTATCTGTCCGGTTTTGAACTCGATGTCGAAGCTCTGTCCGGCGACTTTCAGCCCCAGCGGGTCCGAATCGGCATGGTCTCAAAGGACTTCTTTCCCGCCCTGGCTGTCGTTGCCCTCCGCGGCCGGACTTTCCTCCCGGATGAGCAAAAGCCCGGCGCGCCCGCGACAGTCGTCCTGGCGTATGACCTTTGGCAGAGCGTATTCTCGGGTAGCGGCCACGCGCTGGGCCAGATAGTCCGTATAAGCGGGATTGCCGCTACGGTTGTGGGCGTGATGCCCCCTGGCTTCGATTTTCCGAACCGCACTCAGTTGTGGATTCCCGTGGAGATTACTCCGGATACGTCAACCCGTTCTGCTCACAACTACAAAGTGATCGGGCGCATGCGACCCGGTGTTACGCTGGCCGCCGCCCAGGCGGATATGGACACGGTGGCGGCGCGCCTGGCTCGCGAATATGTCGATGATCGCGACCGTGGCATCCGCGTGGTCTCCTTGCATGACCAGATTGCAGGTCCGGTAAAGCCTGCTTTGATGATCCTGCTAGGCGCGGTTGGCTTCGTTTTGCTGATTGCGTGTGTGAACGTGGCCAACCTTCAGATCGCCCGGGCTTCCTCGCGTGGCAAGGAGATGGCCATGCGAGCAGCACTGGGCGCTGGCCGCACGCGTCTCTTTCGACAACTTCTGCTTGAGAACATCGTGCTCTCCGCTCTGGGCGGCTTAGCTGGCTTAGCCCTGGCCTATTGGGGCACGTCCGTCCTGAGGGCATCGATTCCCGCCAGCATCCCGCGCGTAGAAAACATTCGAGTCGACGGATGGGTATTAGCCTTCACTGCCGGGGTCTCGCTCGTGGCAGGCCTGCTCGTCGGCCTCTTCCCGGCTTTGACCGCTTCTCTAGCCGACGTGCACGACACCCTCAAGGAGGGCACCGCAAAATCCACTTTCGGGTCCAGACAGCGGCGTCTGGGCCAAGCCCTCGTGATCGGGGAAATCGGGATCGCCATGGTTCTCCTGATCGGTGCGGCTCTCCTCGTCGAGAGTTTCTGGAAACTCGCTCATGTTAATCCTGGCTTCGTTTGTTCAGGCTTGCTTACGGCCGAAATTTCCTGGCCAATGGCGAGCGATGGAAGCACCGATAAAGCGCGGGTGACGGTGTTGTCGCGCCAGCTTCTAGACCGCGCCCGCGCCATTCCGGGCGTCGA
>JANXQZ010000908.1 GCA_025353235.1 Bryobacterales bacterium | reverse complement strand
ATATTGATTATGTGGAATATGTTTTGAATCTCGATAAGTGGCATTCCAGCGAATTTTCTCAGTGATCTTAAGAGAGACGCGAGCGAGAGGCGATTGGAACGAGAGCGGGAAGGTCTGGGCGGCTTGAAACGCGGGCAGGGTGGATCCAATGCCAGCTCCGAACGGATTGCTCCGACCGTCGCCCGTATCTTGTACGCGGTTATATCCTACGTAGAGGTCGGCCCGCTTGGTGAGAACCACACGCGCCCCAATGTTCACCGAGTGAATGTTGCTGAAGTACAGCGAGCGTTCGCCCTGCACCTCATTGAAGTTGGCAAAATAATCGATGCCGCCTTCGGTGTAAAGGTGCAGCTTGGAATACCCGGCATCGAATGACAGGCGCTCCATGGGAGACCAGGAGACGTCGGCTGCATAGGTGCGAGCTCGCGAGCTGTAACTGGAAAGCGAAACCGAGTTGATGTTGTAATTCGCCTTGGTGTAGGCGGATACCTGAAGCGTCTTCCACTTGTATCGGAGCCTGGCACCGAGAGCATGATAATTCCGTTCAGCCACTTGCGTGAAGGGCCGATCCGCGCGGCCCACCTCGGCATCGAACGTAAGAGTCAAGGGCTTGATCGGTCGAAGCTTGAAACCTGCGATGCCGGAGTGAAGCTGATTCGTTTGCTGGTAAGGGGTGACGTCGGGAGGATTGGAGGGAAGCGCAAATTGTTCTACCGAGCTAATGCGGCGATTGGAATAGTGATAGCCAGTGTAGACTCCGAGCCACGGAAGAGCTTGGTAGTTCAGGTCGGTCTCGTTCGCGATCGTGCGAATCCCGAGCGACTGGAAGTAAAGCAGGTTGCTGCTTTGGGTGGCATTGTCGAATTGAAGGTAGGCGGAATTGCCCTCGGTCCGCACGTTGTAAACCGACGTTTGGTTCACGATTGTGAGTTTGGAAGCGGGGAAGAAACTGAGTGTGGCGTTGCCGGTCGCGACGGGTCGGCGCGCATTGCCGGCGGTGATCACCTGCCGATCCAATGAGCCGATCCGGCCAGCGGTGCCGATCGCGGTCTCGTCGAGCACGAAGGCGCGCTGCCCTCCGGTATACGTGAAGCGTCCGTTCGCGCTGACCCATTTGCGGTCCGCGAACATGGCCACGCGCCAGTAAGGACTGGTGCCGTGGTACGGCTCGGAACGCTGGAAGCTGGTAAGAGTGGTGGAGGAGAACAGATTATTTGCAAAGTTGCCGCGCGAGAAAGGGGTGTCTTCTTTGAAGTCTTCCCAGCCGCGCACCCAATTCACACGGATGCCCCAAAGCTGAAATTCATTGCCGACGCGGTACTCGTTCCTGGATCGCTTGATGTTCGCGAATAGCGGGAACTCAGCGCCCCTGGAATCGAAAAGTTGAACGGTGGAGATGCCCGCTCCGTTTTGGGCACCGTGGGTATAGCCCAGGAAGAATTTGAGCTTCGACTGAGGGAACAAGATGAAGTCGTGGTCTTGTAACTGGTAATTCGTATCCAGCAGGTGCTGACCGGCTGCGTTGCCGGTAGTCAGCCCCGGATTGACGTAAGCATTCTCTCGCCAGAGCAGATCGTAGCGATATAGGCGATTCTTTTGGATGCGGAGGGTTGCCGCCTCGTACGGGTCGTTCCCGAGGCCTTGCGTGGTGAGGACGATCTCGTCAAAGAACTTGCCATGTCCATCCTTCGAGTTCATCGTGAAATAGCTGTTCAACAAACGAATGCCATTGCCGTAGTTCACATTGCTGCGATACTGCTCGCGGTTGCCGCCCACCGTGGCGAAGCGGTAGCCGGTTTCGAATGAATCGACGATATTGTATTCGGACTGGGCCAGGGCCGTGACGCTGAATAAGAAGATTGCGTATCTCATGCGTCGGCTCATCTGAAGAAGAACGGATCCGAGTTCGACCCGTGGATGCGCACGTGGCAGGTGGTGCAGTTCTGGTAGCGCGGGTCGGCCATATTGTGGGTGGGGGTCTGCGTGGCCACGCCTGCTCCCTGTCGTCCGAAATTGCCTGCTCCGTTGTGGCACTCCAGGCAGAGCGTAAACACCACCGGGCGGCGCAGCAGCCTGGAGTTCATAGAGCCGTGCGGCTGATGGCAGCCCTCGCATCCATCCACCCGGACTGTCGCATGCTCAAACACGAACGGGCCGCGTTTCTCGGAGTGGCACTTCAGGCAGGGCTCTTCGTTAGCGAGGGCTTGATCCACCATGCGGGGACGAGACGCCATGCGCCAAGTCGGGGCGAAGCCGCCGTGCGGGTTATGGCAATCGGTGCACGACATGAAGCCCTCGTTCACGCGATGTTTGAAGGGCATGGAGAACTGCGAGCGAACGTTTTGATGACAGGTGTAGCAGAGGTCGGTCTGGTTGCGAGCGAGCAGGAATTTCGGAACGGGAGATTTGTGGATGGAGTGACAGTTGGAACAGACAACGTCGTTGAGCGTGTGCGACGAGCGACGGATATTGGCGCGCGATAGAGCCTCGTTGTGACAGCGGAGGCAAGCGTCCAGCACCTGCTTGGACTTCAGTTCCGAAAAGGCCACGATGGTGCTCTTGCTGGGTAACTTGGCATGAGCTTGGCCGGGTCCGTGGCAGCTTTCGCAGCCGGTGTTCTTGGGTTCTTCTTTGCCGGATGCGATGCTCTTGAAGTGCGGGTTCTTGTAGAAATTTTTCCAAACATCGGCATGGCAGACTTTGCACGCGTTGCTTCCGATGTAATTCTGCGCTGACAGGCTGAGAGCAGCCAGCAGCAACAGGACTACTCGCATCAGTTGGGAACCTTTTGCAGGTAGGCCACAATCGCTTCCATGTCTTTCGGATTGAATCGATAGCGCGGCATGGTGGAGCCTGGCGATAGCCGCTGGGGATCGAGGAAGTGCTGAATGAGCCAATCGCGATTGCGCCGGAGAGCGATGCCATTGAGTTCAGGTCCAAGCTTGACGCCGACTCCGTTCACTTGATGGCAGATGCCGCAGTGGCTCTTTTCGTAAACCATCGCGCCCTCCACGGCGGGTTGCGGGGCCGACAGGAGGGCCGCCGCGGCGTTAGGATTCATCTTGATAAAAACATTCGCCAGAGCCTTGAGTTGCGAGTCGCTGAGCTGCGTTACCGTCGTGGCCTGCTTGAAGTGAGCGATGAGTTCCTCGCTGGTTTTGTGAGCTGTGACCTTCCCTCCAGCGTGGCATTTGCCGCAGTTCTGCATTCGGAAATAACCCACTGCGGCGATCTCCGACGGCGCTGCCAGTTGCCAAGGCTCGGCGTCGGGCTCAAGGCCGGCGGTATCTTCCATAGCTTTGGGAGTGCTCCTGACTGCTGCCGCCGTGAGGCCAGCCCAGGCTAGCCCAGCTAAGACAACCACTCCGATGGCGACGGTGCGCTGAGCGGTCTTGATCATGCGTCCACGGTCGATAAAAGGAACGAGGAAGAGAGCTAGGATCGCGAGATTCGGGAGGATGACTGCCCCCACGACTTCCAGCGGCCCTTCGAAGAGCTTCAGTGTTTGAAAGAGGAAGAGGAAATACCATTCGGGGCGGGGGATGTAGCTTGTGTCCGTAGGATCGGCGAGCCTTCCGAGGGGAGCGCGGGCAACCAAGGCGAGAACGAATAGCAGCGTGAAGACGGCGAAGATGGCGAGCGTATCCTTGAACACTTGTTCCGGGAAGAACCTCTTCTTGGGGCCGACGTCGCCAGCCACGGGAGCAACTCCGTGCTTGCGGACGAGGTAAACATGTATGCCGATCAAAGCGATCATGGACAGTGGCAGGATCATCACGTGCATGGCGTAGAAGCGTGTGAAGGTCACGACTCCCACCCCATCCGATCCGCCCATCAGCCGTTGCATGTACTGTCCGACCAAGGGCGCTGAAGCGGCGATCTGGGTGGTGACCACCGTGCCCCAGTAGGCTCGATTATCCCAAGGCAGCAGGTAGCCTGTCAGCCCGAAGGCGAAGGTCGTCAGCAGCAGCACGCAGCCTGCCAGCCAAGTGGCCTCGCGCGGCTTTTTATACCCGCCGCTGATGAAAACCTGCGTCATGTGGAGCACCACGACGATGATCATGAGGCTTGCGCCCCAGTGGTGCAGGCCGCGCACCAGAGCGCCCCCTGTCAGGTCAAGCGTGATATAGCGGACGCTGTTATACGCGTCGCCTGGAGTAGGCGCGTAGTTGAAGGCCAGCAGGATTCCGGTAAAGGCCTGGACCATGAACGAGAACAGCGCCATGCTGCCGAAGACTTGGTGCCAGCCGCTCGACTCGGGGATTTCCTCGTATAAGAAATCGCGGATGGCGGTCTCGAGACCCGTGCGGTGGTCGATCCAATCGACGATGCTGCGAACTCTTGCGGGTATTGGCATAGGTGGTTGCCGTTACGAAACTACGGGTGCCTTCTTGATGGAACCGATCAAGATTTTGGTGCCTTGCAATTTTACCTCGTACTGATCGAGAGGGCGCGGGGCGGGTCCGGAGAGCACCTTGCCGTCCATGGAGAATGCGGACGTGTGGCATGGGCACAGGAAGTTTTTGCTGCCGCTGTCCCAGTGGTACGCGCAGCCGAGATGAGTGCATTGGGGCGCGAAGGCGGCGATCTGCTGTCCACCTTCCTTCACTACCCATGCGCTGGTCTTTTCGGTAAGCGACCTCCAGCCGTCGAGGCGGGTACGCTTGAAGACCAGCTCGGAGGGTTCTTGATCTTTGAGTTGGGAGACGTCGCCTGCCTCTACCCAATCCCCGCTTTTTTTGACGCGGGGAGGGAAGAGGAGGTAGACGGCGCCTGGGATGGCCAGGGCGGCGCTCATCAGTCCGGACAGGCCGTAGATGACGGTCAGGTAGAAAGTCCGGCGGTTCGGGTTGGTTTGTTGAATCATCCGTTCTTTCCATAGTATTGCGTTCGGAGGCGAAAAATTGTTTAGAGAACGGCTGAAAGGCGGCTGCAGCCAGGATTGGCTGCCCACAAATGGGGATCGAGGATAATGTTGAGGTGACCATGCGGTTCATCCTTGTGTTTCTCGCCTTTGCGGCGCTCTCCTTTGCCCAGAAGGATTGGGACGATCCGTTTCCTCCCCATCGCATTGCGGACAATCTCTACTATGTCGGCTCGAAGGGGTTGTCGACTTATCTGATCACGACGAGCGAGGGCTCGATCCTGATCAACTCGAGCTTTGAGCGGACCGTGCCGATCATCCGGGCGAACATCGAGAAGCTTGGATTCAAGCTCAGCGACGTGAAAATTCTGCTGGCCAGCCATGCGCATAACGACCATGTGGCGGGCCATGCGCTCATGAAAGAGCTGACCGGAGCGCAGGTTTACGTGATGCAAGGCGACGAGCGGGCAATCGCGACCGGAGGCGAGGGCCAGTATTTCTACAAAGAACGCTGGAAGCCGTGCAAGGTGAATCGCGTCCTGAAGGACGGGGATACCGTTACCCTGGGCGGAGCCACGCTGACGGCGCATTTAACTCCTGGCCACACGCGCGGATGCACCACTTGGACCATGAAGGCCACCGATGGCGGCAAGACCTACGATGTCGTAATCGTTGGAAGCCCCAACGTGAACGAGGGCTATCAACTCACGGGCAACAAGGATTATCCGGAGATCGCCTCCGATTTTGCCCGAACTTTCCAAGTGCTTAAGGCTTTGCCTTGCGACATCTTCCTGGGCGCGCACGGGGCTTATTACGGAATGGACGAAAAGTACGCGCGCTTGCAGAAAGGCGGCAAGACGAACCCGTTTGTGGATCCCGAAGGGTATCGCGCATACGTCCGCGATCGGGAACAAGCCTACCTAAAGGCGCTCCGTTGAATCAGTGAGGATTTCTTTCACCTTTCCGATCAGCGACCCGAGAGTAAACGGCTTCTGAAGCGCGGGCTGCTCGGCGGAAGCGCTTTCCGAGAGGTACAGCACCTTCAACCCGTGCTGCGACTTTCGCAGGTCTGCGATGGCTTTGTGGGCCGCTGCGTCGTCGGCTGACACATCCGCGATGAGCAGATCCACGGCTCCCGCCTGCTCTTCGAAATGCTGCAGCGCAGAGGCCGCGTCGCTTGCCTCCAGCACGTTGTAGCTCTGGCGCTTCAGCATTTTCTGAACGAGGGTTCGAATCCCGTTATCCGCTTCCAGCACCACAATGGTCTGGGGACGATCCGCTGGCAGCACGGCCGCTTCCTGGACGGGAACCTCAATGCGCTCCCCCACGCGAGGCAGAAACACCTGGAAGATATTCCCTTGATGGACGGACGTAGAGATTAAAATGTCGCCGCCCCATTGCCGGACCAAGCTATACGCGCGAGCTAGCCGATGCCCCAATTCTTCGCCGCTGTTCCGCGCCGGAAGGAACGATTCGAAGACGCCTGCGCTGGACTTGGCATCCAGGGTGGGACCGTTGTCTTCCACCGCGATGACCGCGTAAACGCCGGCCCGGAGCATGGCTTCGGGGCGATGCAGCAGCTCGTCAATCTCGGTCGGAGCACAGTCGATAGTCAGCTTCCCCGCCCCGCCCATAGCGCCCACGGCCCGCTGAATCAGCGTTGCGAGGACCTCTTGGAGCTGGCCGGGGTCTACGCGGACGCCGACAATGGCGGGAAAGAGGGTCAACTCGAACTCGATGGAAGCGCCAGCCGCCTGCTGGAGCGCAGGCTCGATGGACTTCAGCAGTTCGCGCAAATCCAGAGCTTGGGTCGGCACGGCCTCGTGACGATGGAAAGCGGCGAGCCCGTCGGCAAGAGTCCGGAGCCGCGCCGTACCCGCGAGGGCTCTCTTCGCATCGCCCTTTTCCAGAGAGTTCTCAACAGCGGTTAAGTGCTGCGCAATCTCGACCGATATTCTGGCGGAGAGCCGGCCTAAGGCTTCCATGCGTTGAGACTGCACGTGCTGAAGCTCAAGCAGGCGGCGCTGCGTAACTTCCATTGCGAAGCCCAGGAGATGGCCGGTGCGCCCGTCGGCGTCCTGCAGCAGCCGGGCCGTCTCCCGCAGCCAGATCACTTTGCCCGACGAGCTGACGGCGCGGTACTCGCAACTATGGCGGGACCAGTTTTCGATGGAGCGGTCATAAGATGCGAGCACCCATTCGCGGTCGTCGGGATGGATCCGATCGCTCCAGAAGGTAGGCGAGCTCAACCATTGTTCGGCGGAGTAGCCGAGCATTTCTTCAGCCTTCTCGTTCACATACAGGAACCGTTTGCCGGGGAGATCGATTGCCCAAACCATGCCGTCAAGATTATCGAGCAGCTCGGACGCGGGGATCGATTCATCTCCGGAAGCCCGCCCGGTGTTGCCATTCGAACCTGGGTCGAAACTTGAACCGGGGCTGTCCTCGACAGTCAAGAGGGCCTCGTGTTGAGGATCGTCATCCCAGTTTTGAATTTGCTGAATATTCACCCGCAGAGAGCGTCCAGATTCGCCCGGCACTTGCACGGTCAAATTATTTCGAGGTTCGCCAGACTCGATCACCTCGCGGGCGGTGTCGACCAGGGACTGCGGCACAAAGCTATCGAGCCTCCCGCGCAAGGGCTCGCCCGGACGCAAGCCGAAGATCTTGCGAATCTCGCGATTAGACGACACGATGCTTAGGTCGGATGACAGTATCAGCAGACCTACGGGCAGAGCGGCTACGATTTCCTGGTAGTAGCGGCGCTCGGTCTCCACCAGCGCAAGAAGGCGGGCCACTTCTCGAGCTTTCCACTGTTCGATCTCTCTATCCATTGGTTGCTAGTACAACCAGTGTTCCCAAATCAGCGGGTCTCGACAAGAGTACTTCGGGATTGAACGGTACTAGCTATGGTCGGCTTACTTCCGGGGTCTTCGCGGATGCCTGGGGCTTAGCAACCCTCTCCACATCGGCGAGTTGCTTCTTCACTTGTTCGGCGTCCGGCGCGTTAGGGGCGAGTTGGAGATAGGATTTTAATTGCTCGCTGGCTCCGGCGTAATCCTGCTTCTCCGCGAGCACCATGGCCAGCACTTGGTGCAGCCTGGGCACCTGATGCAATGTATCCGCCTCAATGCCGCTGCTGGCGGATTTTTCCGCTGCGTTCAATTTGTGAAGCCGGTAGTTCGCGAGGGCGCTCAAGAACCAGTCCTGCGGAAAGTCGACCGGGTTCAGATGCAGAAGCCGGTCAGTGGTGCTGACCACGTCCTCCCATTTATTCTCTTTGGCGGCGAGGAGCGCGAGCTGTTGATAGGGGCTCACCAGCTTTGAGTCGGCTGTCAAGGCTTGCGCGTAGGACTTGCGCGCAGCTTCCACGTTCTTCTGTTGCTGCTGTGCCAAGCCAAGCTCATACCAGGCCGCTGCATACTGCGGATAGGCGTCCACGGCCTTCTGAAACTCTTTCTCGGCATTCTCCGGCTTGCCCTTTTTCGCCTCTGAACGACCCTTCTCGAAAGCCTTCTTGGCGTCCTTGGGCGCCATTGCGCTGGTGGCGCTGATGGTGAACCCCTCCACATTCCCCAGCCTGTGCAGCACGATGGTTCCCACCTCGGGGTTGTCGAGCGAGTGACGATTGGACAGGCTCACTTGATCCGATCGAAAGCCCGGCAGGTAAGCCTGGAGATCGCATCCCATGAAGGCTCGCTCGGTGGTGCTCGAACTGCCTGAAGCAGTGTTGCGCGATGGCATGGAACTCTGAGATATGTCGCCGTTGCGTCCGTAAGCGCTCTGGCTGGCATCGGCGAATACGGCGCTGTTGTTGCGTTGGCTAAGGTCGATGCTGAACCGTCCCTTCGAGTCTGTGAACCCTATCGAGCGAGGCGATCCAGCACAAAGGAGCTGCAACGTGATTGGCTCGGAAGGCGGCGTGCCATCGTTGAGAACGACTTTCCCGGAGATGTACATGGGCCGTTGAACGTCGGGCATGGTGGTGTTCTGGTTGACGTTGGGCTGAGTTGTAGTGGGAGTCCGCCCGACAGCAGGCGCGGTGGGCGTGGCGACGGGGGCCGATCCCCTGCTCCCGCCTTGTGCGAATAAACAGGCGCTCAGCGCAAGCCCGATGCAGCCGCGAAAGATGATTTGGTTTGTCATGGTAAGACGACCTCGACCTTTACGGTCATTATAAACGCTTTCCTGGATGCTCAGCGGCGCTGAGTTGCGCTGTCGGCGGAGAAGGGGCGAGCGGAATCGGCTGCAATTGGGTTCGTTT
>JANXQZ010000885.1 GCA_025353235.1 Bryobacterales bacterium | reverse complement strand
TAGCCGACCTTGTTGACGACGGCGCGCAGCTTTTGAAGCGCCTGCTGCTTGGTCTCCGGCCCCATCCAGTCCAGCTGAGTGATCTCCGACTCCATCGCAGCTTCAATCTGGCGGGTAACTTGCACGGTGCGATCCTTCACGTCGGGTCCAAACGTTTTGGCCACGAAAGCCTGCCCGAGCGCTTCGCCCAGGTCGCGGTCCACCAAGTGGACGCAACGTTTCCAGCGGGGCTGCAAAAGCGGAACCCCGCGCAGATACTTGGCGTAAAATTCAAAATTGGCGTTCACGAAACTGGAAGCCAGGTAAGGAGCCGAGTAGTGGGCGATATGCCATCGCAGGTAGGTCTTCCAATTCTCCAGCTTCTGCGACTTAAGCTGAGCCTGCACCTGCTTGAAAAACTCGGGTTCGGTGATATTGATTGCCTCTATCTTCCATAGTCCAGAATCCGCCAAATACTTATCCCAATCGAACGAAGGAGTCAGGGCCTTCAATTCCGCCCGGGTCAGCTTGTGCTTGAGCTTGTAAGGGTCGCGCTGCTCGACACGGGTGAGCGACGCTTTGGCCAGTGCCGTTTCCATGCTCATTACCGTGTCCGCTTCGGCGGCCGCAGTCTCTGCATTGTCTCCGAGAAGCTGAAACATTTGCTTC
This sequence comes from Bryobacterales bacterium, assembly GCA_025353235.1. Lineage (GTDB taxonomy): Bacteria > Acidobacteriota > Terriglobia > Bryobacterales > Bryobacteraceae > JANXQZ01. The sequence continues at coordinate 6,238 of JANXQZ010000885.1, read as the reverse complement.
ACGTGAGCAACGTACTTCTCGCGGATCTCTTTCGATTTAGCGTCCGTCTTGGTGTAATAATCCCGATCGGGCAAGCCGAGTCCGCCAGCGCTGCCGAATGCAATTAACCGGTTCGAATCGTCGTAGTCCTGATTGGATCCGAACCCGAAAAGCATTCCGCTGCCGGACGTGGACAAATGGAATTTCGCCAGCAAATGGGGCAGCTCGCGAACCGACTTTACGGAAGCGATGAGGTTCAAATCCGCCTGCAGCGGCTTGAACCCTTGGTCGTCCACTGTCTTCTCATCCATGCAGGATGCGAAAAAGTCCCCGATTTTTTGGTCTACGGCGCTGCGATTCGGCGCTGCTTTCGAAGCTTGCTCCAAGAGACCCCACAGAAAGCGGGTGTTCTCTTCGCCCAGCTTGGAGTAGACATCCCAAGTCGACTGGTCCGCCGGAATCGGATTATTCTTCACCCATCCGCCGCAGGAATACTTGTAGAAATCGGTGCAGGGGTCGGCGGAACGGTCCATGGAAGGGACGTCCAGGCTCGGGGTGTAGGGCAGGGAAGTAAGCGGCCCTGCGTCCGGAGTTTGGGCCAGAAGAAGAGGCGCGGCGAAAATCAGCCATGATCGCTTAAGCAGAAGAAGCATCATTATTATTTTACGTGCGATCCGCCGGACTGTTACATTAGGAAACCGGAGGGGTTGCATGCATCGAACCGGTTCAGTTTTGATTGGTGGTCTTCTGCTGGCAATGGCCGCCTATCCTGCGGACGATTCCAAGCGGGACGCGCGGTCCGTGGCGATCGCCGAAGCGATGGTGAAGGCCATGGGCGGTCAAGATGCGTGGAACTCGGCACATTTCCTGCGATTCGATTTCAAGGTGAGCAAAGGCGGGAAAGAGGTCGCCAGCCGCTCCCATCTGTGGGACAAGCGGACGGGGCGATACCGTCTCGACGATACGACGAAACAGGGCAGTCCGCGAACGGCTTTGATGAACTTGGCGAATCGCGAAGGATCGGTTTATGTCGGCGGAAAGAAACTCGAGGGGGCAGATTCCGCGAAGGGGTTGAAGGAGGCATACGGTTCCTATATCAACGATGTCTACTGGCTGATGATGCCTTGGAAATGGCTGGACGGCGGCGTGCATTTGAAATATTTAGGACAGCAGAAGGGCTACGATGTCGTAGAACTCACGTTCGACCACGTTGGCCTTACTCCCGGCGATATGTACCACGCGTTTGTTTCGCCTAAGACCCACATGATGGAACATTGGGAGTACACGCTCCAGAGCGGCGACAAAGGATCGTGGGACTGGCAATACGGCGAACACAAGGGCGTGAAGCTCGCCAGCAATCATACGAACGATCAAGGAATGGCCATTAACATGGGAACGGTGGACATTCTGGATTCGGTTCCAGACGAGTCCTTTACCAATCCAGCGAAAAAGTAACGCAGTCTTCTCTCGGGACGATGGTTGCTTCGGGAACCTGGCACGTCAGTGAGTCAACGAATACACCACGTAATTCACGCCGATGCGAATGCCGAGCGCGGAATACTTCTCGGGGTAAGCCGGATCATCGGCCCATTCCCACGAGTCCCCAATATCTGAGTTGAACGAGATGGCCACCATCAGGCGGCCTTTGTCATCTGCGATTCCTCGCCAGAACGGCGTCGCTCCGTCGTTCCGGTACATGCGACCGCGGCGGAGCGCCCATTGCCCCGGCACCTGGTAGCGATCGTCCAGATCATACACGGTGTGGAAGATGGAATCCGCATCGCCCACATCCAGAATTGGCCGGTCCGGAAAGACCAGCTGCATGCTCTCCTCGAAGCGGTCCCACTCCTCGGTCCCCCAAAAATCGTCCAGCATGAGGAAGCCGCCGCGGAGCAGGTAGTCGCGCAGCTTTTTGGCTTGGGCGTCGGTGAGTTTCCAATCGCCCATCTCACCGGCAACCAGCCACGGCCAGTTGTAGACGTCATCCCCATCGTCGAGATTTACAGGCTGCTCTACGGAGCGCGCATGGACCCGCGTCAGCCGCCGAACCGCCTCTGCGAAATGACGGTCGGCGCGCGGGTAGTCTTGAGACCAACTCGTTCCTCCCTCGCGCCAGTCAAACGCGCTTCCAAAGCGCCATGGCCTGGCGAAGCGCGCGTTGGGATGCTGCGGGTACATCAAGCGCGCCTGCACCCACTCGCATTTCTCCTCGTAGTCGGATGGAATGATCACGTCGTCATAGGGTTCCAGGCTGCGGTAGACGCGGAACGGTCGTTGGAAGGCGTACAGAGAGGCGGCTAAAACGATTCCCACAGCAAATCGCCGCCATGGATGCGAGAGAACCATACGCCTGCTGTGAGCATAGCAAGCGTTATGCTCTTGGCATCTGAAGGAACAGTTCCACCAACTCTGCGATCGATAGCTGCTCGGCTCGCATTCCCGCTTGGGGCAAGGCATCGAGCTTGTCCTTCTCCCAAACTCCCAGTAAATTATTGCGAAGGGTCTTACGCTTTTGTCGAAAACAGTGGCTCGCGAAGCGGAGAAAACCCTGCGGATCCGAGACGGCCAACTGCAGTCTTGGAGTGAGGCTGATCACAGCCGAGTCAACCTTCGGAGGCGGGCGAAACGCACCCGGCGGAACCGTGAACAGCAAGCGCACCTCGGCATAGAATTGCGTGGAGACCGAAAGATACCCGTAATCGCGCGAGCCCGGACCCGTCGTCATCCGTTCGGCCACCTCCTTCTGCACCAGAAATACGGCGCGGCTCACTTGCTGCCCCAGCCCGAGCACCTTTTCGACGATGGGCGACGCAATATAGTAGGGCAGGTTGCCTGCTACGGCCATCGCCCCCCAGCGCGATAAGTCGGCCTTCAGAATGTCGGACTCGATTATCTCGACACCAGGATGGTCGCGATACTTGGAACGCAGGTACTGCACCAGGACCGGATCGATCTCAATCGCGACCACCTTCTTTGCGCGTGTGAGCAGATGGTCGGTAAGGGCACCCTTGCCGGGGCCGATCTCGACGACCAAATCGGCCTCTTCGGGACACACCGATACGGCGATGCGTTCGAGAATAGATCCGCGAGTGAGGAAGTGCTGACCGAGCCGCCTGCCCAGGTCCGCTACCCTTTCACGTCGATGCGGCTGCTGGTGAACGAAAGCCGGATAGACGCGGGAACCGGAACACCGTAAGCGGTAGCGGGAGTGAAGGTGGTGAAAAGCAGGCTATTTTCAATGCTGCGGCGCAATGCGTCCTGCTCATGCCCGGCTCCGCCCAGAATGGAAAAATTGACGATGCGCCCGTGTCCATCGATCTTGAGATCCACTTCGGCGTCCCCGTAGCTGAATCCAAACGGGGCCAAGGTTCTCAATGCCGCAGAAGTGGAGGGATTCAGATCGCAGAGAGGGACATCCTCCGCCATCGTTCGATTCAGCGTAAAGGCCGGGACTAGAGTTCCGAAAAGCAAAAGCGCAGAGCAAAGGCCTCCGGCGGCGGGAAGCGCGATCGGCTTCATCAAATTGTCGAGCGTGAGTTTCGCGTTGACGCGCCAGCGACGCAGCCGGGAGCCGGGCGTTCGATCCGTGTGGCGTTCTTTGGAAGCGTCTACGCGCAGCCGAGTAGCGAGGTCAGACGGCGGTGCGAGCCGAGGCAGTGAGCGAAGCGTCGACCGCATCTGGCGCTGGCTTTGCACCTTGGCCGTACACCCGGAGCAACTCACGACGTGAGTCCTCAATTGCTGCCTCTCAGTCTCGGCGACAGCGTTTTCCAGGTAAGCCGATAGTCTGCGTTCTACTCTCCAGCACGTCATGCGATTCACTCAACCGGTTGGGGCGACCAATGCAGGGACGGTTCCGGTTCTAGCCGTCCTTCCAGGATCTTGCGCAAGGCCTCGCGGCCTCTTAAAATGCGCGACTTTACGGTGCCGAGCGATAGTTCCAGAACCAGGGCGATCTCTTCGTAGCTCAAATCTTCGATGTCCCTGAGAACCACCGCCGCTCGGAAATTAGGATTCACTTGCGCCAGCGCCTCCTCCACCAAGGCGCGCGTTTCTCTATCGGATGTGAGATCGAAGGGCGATCGGCCGCGATCCGGCAGGCTGTCTTCGTACCCTCTCGTATTTTCGTCTCGGGTTAGCCCGACTTCTTGTCGATGATGCCTCGAAAACCAGCGCCGGTGATTGTAAGCTTCATTCACCGCGATCCGATAGATCCAGGTTTTCAAACTGCTGTTGCCTCGGAACGCGCGAATATTTCGGAAGATCTTCAAGAACACTTCCTGAACGATATCGGCTGAGTCGGAGGGTTCGTTGAGCAGCCGGCAGACGAGGTTGTACACCGGCCCCTGGTAGCGCTCAATCAGGGCTTCGTATGCCTCCTCCTGGCCAGCGCGGAGCGCGGCAAGAAGATCCTGGTCCTCCATCGTCGGGAAGGACCCGATACACGCATTAAGATGCAGACTGCCAGGAGTGTCCGCCACGGTTCGCCTAATCAGATTCTAACCCCAGTTGCGGGTCTTGTCGGGTTAGACTCCGCTCTAGCAAGGAAAGTTCCCGGAGTGGTATTCTCTCCGACGTGGCAATTCCGTTTCTGATCGATACCGACACGGCCTCCGACGACGCCGTGGCTCTGATCATGGCACTCCGGCGGGCCGACGTAGAAGTGGAGGCGATCACGGTGGTTGCGGGCAACGTGCCGGTTGAGCAGGCGACGCGCAATGCGTTGTACACTGCGGAGCTGTGCGGCTCGGAAGTTCCCGTTTTCTCCGGTGCAGCACGGCCGTTGCTACGCGAGTACATGCACGCGGAATGGTTCCATGGTCATGACGGGCTGGGCGATCACGGGTATCCCGCTCCTCGCAGATCAGCCGAAAAGACGCCCGCCCCGGAGAGGATTGTCGAACTCGCCCGCACTTGTCCGGGCTTGGTTCTAGTCACGCTTGGTCCATTGACAAACATCGCGTTGGCCCTTCAACAGGACCCTTCCATTGCTGGCAGCTTTAGCCGCTGCGTGGTGATGGGAGGCGCTCCTTGCTGCGAAGGCAACGTGACGCCTGCGGCTGAATACAACATCTGGGCGGATCCGGAAGCGGCTCGCATCGTGCTGCGGTCCGGGTTGCCGATTGAACTGACTGGGTGGCACCTCTGCCGAGGCGAGGCAGCGCTAAGTCCTGCCGATATCGGTCGGGTTCTCGCAATAGACACACCGCTAGGGAGATTCGCCATTGAGTGCAACAGCCGCGCCCGGGTGGCTTATGGAATTCAAACAGGGGAGGACGGAATCAGCCTGCCGGATCCGGTCTGCATGGCAATCGCGCTTGACCCTTCGATCATGACCCTGGCCAGTTCACATTATGTGGACGTGGAAACATCGAGCGAACTAACGCGCGGGATGACGGTGGTGGATCGGTTGAACGTCGCAAGGGATAGTCGGAACCGGGATGTTTGGGCACCTCTGCTGGATCGTGGGCCGAATGCATTGGTTTGCTGGACCATCGACGTGCCGCGCTGGAAGAGTTTGCTTTATGAAACGCTGCTCGAAATAAGATAGGATCGTATTCGCCAATCCCATGCGTCAGTTCAAAAGCTCCGTTCTGCTAGACATCGCCCCCGATGAGGACATCCTGCCGGAGGAAGGCGACTCCACCTACCTGGATGAGCCGGATGTTCCGTTTCATATCTTGATCTTGGGCGATTTCAGCGGACGCAAAAATCGCGGTTTGCAGGCTCCGCTAGCAGGGCGGCAGCCTGTCATGGTGGACCGCGACAACTTCGACCGCGTGCTTTCCGGATTTCAAGCCGAGTTGAAGCTTCCTGACCACCTCTTGAAGTTTCGAGAAATCGAGGACTTCCACCCTGACCGGCTTCCCAAGCATTTCGCGATAGAGCCCGAGAAGCCGACGGCCCCGCAAGCCTCCCTGCCAGATCCGTCGCGAGGCAGCCTCCTCGATCAGATTCTCGCGGACAGCGGAGATGTTTTGCCAGAGCCCATCGAACCGGCTGGCGACCTCGCGGCATTCATTAATAAATCCATGGCCCCGCACTTGGCTCCGCGAGTGGATCCTCGCCAGCACGCTCAGGCAGACTCTGCGGCTTCCGCTGCCATGCGCGCCATTCTGCACGATCCAGACTTTCAGGCCCTGGAGGCGGCTTGGCGCGCGGTGCGAATGCTCATTCAAGGGTTAGACACCGACCGCGACCTCAAGCTGTATCTCTTCGATGCAACGCTCGAAGAACTAGCCGCAGACCCGGCCGGAAC
>JANXQZ010000781.1 GCA_025353235.1 Bryobacterales bacterium | reverse complement strand
GTTCAAGCTTTCCACCAAATGCTTGAACTGGCAGTGCTACTGGTTTGAGAAATTCCTGGAGGGCAAGAAGGACGCGAAACCTCCAGATGCTAATTAATGAGTCATCGCGTAGACGACATAGTTGACGCCAACTCGGATCGCGAAGTTGGCGAAATTGGCTGGATACTCGGGATCGTCCGCCCACTCCCAGGCGTCCCCCAGATCCGAATTGTACGAAGCCGCCACCATGATGCGGCCCTTGTCATCCAGGATGGCCCGCCAGTGCGCCCCGATTCCGTTATTCTTATACCCTCGCGGCAGGTGTGCTTGGCCTGGAACCTGGAGCCGATCATCTAGATCGTAAACCGTGTGGAAAATGGAATCCTTGTCATCGATATCCACAATGGGCCTGTCCGGGAAAACGCGGTGCATGCTTTCCTGAAACACTTCCCACTCGGTGGTCCCGTGGAAATCGTCAGCCATGAAAAATCCGCCGCGCAGCAAGTAATCGCGCAGTATTTTCGCCTGCCCGTCTGTCGGACCCCACTCGCCCACTTGCACTGCGTACAGCCAGGGCCAGTTATACACATCGTCGCCGTCTTCCAGGTTCACCGGTTGCTCCACGGAGCGAACGTGTATGCGCGTGAGACGGCGCACTGCCTGGGAAAAGTGTCGATCTGCTCTGGGATAATCCTGAGTCCAAAGCGACAGGCCTTTGTGCCAATCGCCCTGGAAGCGCGGACGGTAACCGTCGTTCCAACCGGGAGGATACATAAGGCGAGCGAAAGCCCATTCCGTCTTCTCTCCCCAATCGGGAGTGAGTTCGAAGTCTCTGTATTCCACGCCAGGGTATTGTCGAAACGGCAACTGCAGCGCGCACAGGGTGCCAATGGCGCATCCAACTCCGAGCAGAGCCTTCCGGAAACTCATGGTGCGGTTGTCTTCCCGAAGAATAGCATCGGTTGTTTACAACGCAGCGCGCTGCAAATCCGCCGCTATTTCCTTGCCGAGTCCTTCAAAGCTCGTGTTCACTTCCCTCGCTCTGTTCAACGCAGCTTCCACATGGGGAAGAATATTCTCTCTCCCAAGGTGGTTCACGAATTCAGCCTGCTCCAGCATCCGAGCAGGTTGCTCGCGCGCCCCGCAGACGAGAAGAGTTCGGCCCGTTTTTTGGAGTCTGTCGGAAAAGACCTCAAGCGCATGCAGACCGGTCGCATCGATAGCGGTCATGTTGCGCACCCGCAGAATGATTACAGCAGCGAACTTTTTCAGATCTTCCGTTTCTTCGGCTAGCTTGTCGGTTGTTCCAAACAGAAATGGCCCATGAATCCGCAAGATAGACACGTAAGGAGGCACATCTTTGTCCTGCAACATGTGAGCGCGTCCGCTTTCGACATACTCCGGCGTCACCGTTGCCACTGTTGTCGTTTGTGAAACCCGGTAGATGTAGAGCAGCGCGGCCAGCGCCATTCCCACTTCCACCGCCAGAGTCAAATCAGCTAAAACCGTGAGCGCAAAGGTCGCGCCCCAGACCGCCTTGTCGGCGCGGCTCAGCTTCAAAATAATGCCGATTTCCCGCCACTCGCCCATGTTGTAGGCAACGACGAATAGCACCGCCGCCAATGTGGCCAGCGGAATGTATTTGGCCAGCGGCGCCGCGACTAACAGAATGACCACCAAGGTGAGCGCATGAACCATCCCGGCCACCGGCGTCTTGGCTCCCGAACGGATATTGGTCGCGGTACGGGCAATCGCTCCGGTCGCCGGTATCCCGCCGAACAGCGGCGTAGCCAAGTTCGCCACCCCTTGCGCGATCAATTCCACGTTGGAATTGTGCTTGTCGCCGCTCATCCCGTCCGCTACCACTGCAGAAAGCAGGCTCTCCAGGGCCGCCAGCAAAGCAACGGTCAGAGCCGACGGCAACAGAGGCAGAATCAGGTCAGCCCGGAACGTGGGCAAGTGGAGCGCAGGAAGCCCGGTGGGAATTCCTCCAAACTTCGAGCCGATCGTGTCCACGGGTAGATGAAAGGCGATTACTACCAAAGTTCCCGCCAGTAACGCGATGATCGACCCCGGAATCCGTTTCGTAATCGTCGGCCATAAAATTATGATCGCCAGCGAACCGCAAGCCACCAAAGTCGTTCGCGGATCGATTGTATTTAAGTGGGAGAACACCGCCTGCATTCGCCCGACAAACTCGCTGGGAATAGCTCCCGTTTGCAAACCCAGGAAGTCTCGAATTTGAGTCGAAGCGATCAAGACCGCGATGCCGTTCGTAAACCCGATGGTCACAGGCCGAGGAATGAACTTGACGGCGGTTCCCAACCCTGTAGCTCCCATCACGACCAACATGATCCCGGCCATCATCGTGACCATGAACAATCCGGACAACCCAAACTTGGCAACGATTCCCGCGACGATAACTACGAACGCGCCGGTCGGGCCACCAACTTGGGTTCGCGACCCGCCCAACGCCGAAATCAAAAACCCGGCGATGACCGCCGTGTAAATGCCTGCTTGCGGTGTGACGCCAGAGGCAATGCCGAAGGCCATGGCGAGCGGTAACGCAACTAATCCGACCGTTAAACCGGCGATCACATCGGCGGTGAAGAATCGGAGATTGTACTGGCGAAGACAAAGCACCAGTTTTGGCAGCCACCGATCCAGTGGCGTTTGCGCCAAGGCGATCATCGACCAGCTACCTCTTCTTTTTGATTCGCGCCAAGTGATGCCAGGAATTCCGTGAATGCGGGCTTGCAAATAACGCCGATGAAGGCGCTATCTGAGATGACCCAAGTGTACAACGCCAGCACCATGATCGTTGAACTTCCGGATGTGCTTCCACACCTTCAAGGTTGGCGCAGCTCCTGATGCGCATCGTTCATGCTCTCCATGATTGCACTTTACGGTGCCCCGGCCGGGCTGTCGGAATCCGATTCGCTGGCTGCCTACGTTATCCTTAACGTATGCCGTTTCATCTCACTGTCGATTACCGTCCGCGCGGTGATCAGGGGGCGGCCATTGACCAGCTCATTCGCGGCGTGAACGATGGCGAGAAGCATCAAGTCTTGCTCGGCGTAACCGGTTCCGGCAAGACGTTCACCATGGCGAAAGTGATCGAGAAGATGGGCCGTCCGGCTTTGGTGATGGCTCATAATAAAACCCTCGCGGCGCAGCTTTACCACGAATTCAAGTCGTTCTTTCCATCAAACGCGGTCGAATATTTCGTTAGCTATTACGATTATTATCAGCCGGAAG
>JANXQZ010000748.1 GCA_025353235.1 Bryobacterales bacterium | reverse complement strand
GTAGTCGATTTGTCCCCCATCCAGCAGCACGGTGCGCTTGACTGCATCCAGATCCACTGCTTCGCCCAGCAGCACGCGCGTGTTCTTCTGGCTTCCTAAGATGGAGCGGAGCGGAGACGCGATCTCACCAGGCGAAAGCGTGCCGGTAGCAACTTGATAAAGCAGCGGCTGGAACAGGTGAAAGTTGCGGCGATCAATCAGCGTGACTTCCACCGGAGCCTTGCGCAGCGACTTTGTCGCGTACAAGCCTCCAAATCCGCCTCCAAGAATTACCACTCGATGGCCAGCGCTCATGCCTGATTTTCGCATCCTCGAATTCAACTGCCATCCGTGAGAGCTATTCCCATAGACTTCGAGGGGTCATTGATTGTCGGACTGAGTGAGCGTATAGTCATAAGAGGATTGGGGCATGGGCTGTGCCCCAATCCCGCGATCAGATTAGCTCCTCTTTCGAGTGCTAAACCTGATCGTGATAGTGCCAAACAGCAGCACCCATCTTACGAAAAGGGTCTATAGGCCCCTCCTTTCGCTTCGTTAGGAATCCCCGGGCCGTGAACCCGGGTTTCCATTTGAAGCTCTCGTGCTCCATTTGGAAGTTGCCGATCCCTACTTGGCAGAAAGCTCATCAGTTGAGTGCGCTGCACGGGCGTAAGTTCTCAGTGAACTTCAAGCAACTTCATTCAACCAAGTTTTGGCCGCATGTTAGCTTATGAATAGAGGATCACTCTAAGCGGATGGACCCTGACGGCCGCCCGGCAATCCGGGGTGTTGGCCTCACCAAACAGTTCAAATCCGGCGACGCCGCTTTGGAGGTGTTCGCGGATATGGATTTCGAGGTGAGTCAGGGGGAGAGGCTTGCCTTAATCGGAGAGTCTGGCTCTGGAAAGAGCACCTTGCTCTATATGCTGGGTGGTTTGGATCGGCCTTCTAAGGGCGCGATATACTTCAATCATACGAACATCTCTGAATTATCTGAATCCGGCCTGGCGGATTTTCGGAACCGGCAAATTGGCTTCGTTTGGCAAAATCACTCCTTGCTGCCGGAGTTTACGGCGCTGGAAAACGTGATGATGCCGCTCTTGATTCGCGGCGTTCCCTCCGCCGAGGCCGCTCCGGTTGCGCTTGCGAGGTTGGATGAGGTTGGCCTAAAAGACCGAGCTTCCCATCGCGCGGGAGAATTGTCGGGCGGTGAGCAGCAGCGAGTCTCGCTGGCCCGAGCGCTGGTTGGCAATCCGTCAGTGCTGCTCGCCGACGAACCCACTGGCAATCTCGATTTCCGGACGGGCGAGATGATCATGTCCCTTCTGGAAAACGTCCACCGCTCGCACCGGCTCACTTCCATCTTCGTAACGCATAATATTTCATTCGCGAGACGTTGCGATCGCATCCTGCAATTAGATAAAGGCATCTTGGCAGCTTTTCCGGGCGGGGCAACTTCCGGCGAGGCATTAGTTAATTACGGCAAAAATTATGTTTGAACGTTACACCGAAAAGGCGCGCAGAGTCATTTTCTTCGCTCGATATGAAGCCAGCCAGTTCGGCAGCCCGTATATCGAAACAGAGCACCTCCTTCTCGGGCTTCTCCGGGAAGACAAGGCCTTGGCGAACCGGTTCCTTCGCTCTCACGCCGCCATAGAATCGATTCGAAAACAGATTGAGGCGCACACTACGATTCGTGAAAAGGTGTCGACCTCCGTAGACCTGCCTCTGAGCCACGAGTGCAAGCGCGTGCTCGCTTATGGGGCTGAAGAAGCCGAACGGCTGAATCATAAACACATCGGCACCGAGCACCTCCTGTTGGGTTTGCTCCGCGAGGAGAAATGCTTCGCCGCCGAGATCCTGCACGAGCGCGGTCTGCGGCTCTCCCAAGTGCGCGAAGAAATTCAGCGCTCCACCTCCGAAAAAGTGTCTTCGCGTCCCAAGGAAAGCTCCTTGCTGGCTGAATTCAGCCGGGATCTCACGCAAGCGGCCATGGATGGCGCTCTCGATCCGCTGATCGGACGCGATTTCGAACTCGAGCGCGTGGTGCAAATTCTGTGTCGGCGCACCAAGAATAATCCCGTGCTGATCGGCGAGCCTGGCGTGGG
>JANXQZ010000688.1 GCA_025353235.1 Bryobacterales bacterium | reverse complement strand
CAGATTGCGCAGACGGATATTGGCGAGCGTGCCCCTCACCATCACCTCGTGATTTCCGCGTCGCGCGCCATAAGAATTAAAATCGCCCGGCTTCACGCCCAGTTCGATCAAGTATCGGCCAGCCGGGCTGTCCTTGGGGATGGAGCCCGCCGGCGAGATGTGGTCGGTAGTTACTGAATCGCCCAGAGAAGCAAGCACGCGCAAATATTGAAAATCGCGAACCGAGCTAGCCGGATCGGCCATATTTTGAAAGTACGGCGGCTTCTTGATGTACGTGGAATCGTCAGTCCAGTCGTATTGATCGCCGGTTGGAGCCTTGATGGAATTCCAGGTCGCGTCGCCCTGAAATACTTCGGCGTACTCCTTGCCAAACATCTCCGCGCGTACCGATTTGCGTACCGTTTCGTTCACCTCCTCCTGGGTGGGCCACACGTCTTTGAGATAGACTTTTTTTCCGTTAGCGTCGGTTCCGAGCGGCTCCTTCTGCAGGTCGATGTCCACCCGTCCCGCCAGCGCGTACGCAACCACCAGCGGAGGCGACGCCAGATAGTTCGCACGCACCAAAGGATTGATGCGGCCCTCGAAATTGCGGTTGCCGCTAAGCACCGCCGCGACCACCAGTTTCTCCTTCGCGACTACCTCGGCTACGGCTTCCGGGAGCGGCCCGCTGTTGCCGATACAAGTAGTGCAACCATAGCCGACGATGTGGAAATTCAATGCCTCCAAGAAAGACAGCAGCCCCGCATCAGTCAGGTAATCGTTCACCACCTTCGATCCGGGAGCGAGGCTCGTTTTCACCCAGGGCTTGGATTTGAGACCTTTCTCCACCGCCTTCTTGGCCAGCAAACCAGCCGCGATCATTACCGATGGATTCGAGGTGTTCGTGCAGCTTGTGATCGCGGCGATGACCACAGCGCCATCTTGAATGATGGTTGTGGAACCGTCCATCGTGAGTTGTGCTTTGCGAGGCTCCTCATTCAGCGTGGTGAGGAAGTTCTTCTTCACATCCGGCAGGTCGATACGATCCTGCGGGCGCTTGGGACCGGCCATGGACGGCACTACTTTCGCAAGATCCAGTTCGATGGTGGTGGAGTAGTCGGGCTCCGGAGAGTCTTCGGTGAGAAAGAGACCTTGCGCCTTCGCGTACGCTTCCACCAGCGCGATCTGCTCGGGAGGCCGATTGGTGAGGCGCAGGTAATCGAGCGTCTTGTAATCGATCGGGAACAGCCCAATGGTGGCGCCGTACTCGGGTGCCATGTTGGCGATGGTGGCGCGGTCGGCTAGGCTGAGCGCCGCAACGCCAGGTCCATGGAACTCGACAAATTTTCCGACCACTCCCTTCTTGCGCAGCATCTGCGTGACGGTGAGAACCAGATCAGTGGCGGTGCAGCCTTCGGCCAACTTCCCTTTCAGCTTGAAGCCGACCACTTCCGGTAGCAGCATCGAGATTGGCTGCCCCAACATGCAAGCTTCAGCCTCAATGCCGCCCACTCCCCAACCAACCACGCCGAGACCGTTAATCATAGTAGTGTGCGAATCGGTTCCCATCACGGTGTCGGGATAGGCGACTGCGGGTGTTTGGGTCGCGTCCGTGAAGACAACGGGTGCCAGATATTCTAAGTTAACTTGGTGCACGATGCCGGTATCGGGTGGAACCACGCGGAAATTCTGAAAAGCTTTCTGGCCCCAGCGCAAAAAGGCGTAGCGCTCCCGGTTGCGATCAAACTCGAGCAGCGCGTTGAAGCTGAAGGAGTCGGCGGTGCCGAATTTGTCGACTTGCACGGAATGGTCAATGACGAGGTCGACCGGAATCAAGGGATTCGCCAGCTTTGGGTCGGCCTCCATCTGGCTGAGCGCGTCGCGCATCGCGGCGAGATCCACCACGCAAGGAACTCCGGTAAAATCCTGCAGAAGAACACGGGCGGGCCGGAAGCTGATTTCATTCACGGGTCCGCCGACCTTCCACTGGGCGACATACTCGATGTCGCCTCGCTTTACGATGCGTCCGTCTTCGTTGCGCAGCAGGTTCTCAAGCAGAATCTTGATGGAATAGGGAATGCGGGAAATTTTGAAACCGGCGGTCTCGAGCGCTTTCAGCGCGAAGATGCGATATTCGCTTTCACCGACGCGGAGCGTTGTGGCTGCCCCGAAGCTGTTCAATTCACTCATTTATTCCATCGTACCGAATAGCGTAGGCCTTTGCTGGTTTAGGCTGTTATGGTCGAGAGATCGAGACGTCCGAACTCAACGTCGAACTGCGCTTGGCGTAGGTGCTCGATCACATAGCGGAGCGGTCGACGCTCATAAATCCACTGTTCCAAACGCCCGTTATCCCAACGCGCGCCCAACATATTGAATCCGACTACCGCGCCTGCGTGCTCCAGAATGCGAATGCTGGCTTGCTTTCCGGGGATGCGGCGGTAAAAATCCACACAGCCCTTGGGAGCGTTCATCACGCGGCCTACGGTTGTAAACTCTATTTCTAAGAATTTTGAGCTGTTGTAGAAAATGGGGGGCCGGTAGGCCACGGTATCGCCCAGCATGGCATGGGCGGCGAGTTCGCCCTGCCGTTTTGCGGAATACCAGATTTGTTCCACGAGAGCCGATCCGTCCTGCAATCGAATCTCAGCGCAATCGCCCGCCGACCATGCATCTGGGAGGGAGGTCTCGAAAGCGGGCGTGACTTGAATCCCCCGACCCAGCCTAGGCGGAGTGGAGACTTGCCGAAGCCAATCGATCGCCGGGTGGACACCAATGCATACGCCCAGGAAATCGCACGCGATCTCTTGGCCAGACTCGGTGCGGATCGCGCTTACTCGCCCCTCGGCGCTGCATTTCACTTCGCTGATCGACTCATTCAGCCGCACGTCAATGCCATGCTGGCGCAGATGCGCGGTGATCATTTCCGCTTCTTCTCCGCCGAGAGCGACAGGCCAGTACCACGGGTCGCGAATTAGAAACGTCACCTTCACGCCGTGGAATGACAAGCACTCGGCTAGCTCAACGCCAATCAATCCGCCGCCCACAATCACGGCACTCCGGCTGGATGCCGTCAAGCGTTCGCACTCTTCCAGGTCCTGCCAGGAAACGAAGTGGGCTAGTCCTTCACGCACCGCATCCATTCCCGGCCAACGAGCTGAATTCGGCACGGAGCCGGTTGCCAGCAGCAGCCGATCGTAGTTAAGCGATGTCCCCGATTTCAGCCGCAAAGTTCGCGAGTTCGCGTCCAGGTCCACCACCCAGTCCCGCAAGCGTTCGATCTTCTTGCGATCGTAAACCTTGCGCTCGTAAGGTTCGAGATCCCGGGGCGACATGCGATCCATGAAGGTATACATCAGCGCAGTGCGGGAGAAAAAATAGTCCGTCTCGCCGCTGATTACGGTGATTCGGGCGGTCGCCTCTCGCTCGCGCAACGTGAACGCCGCTGTGATGCCAGCCACTCCATTTCCGACGATGACATAATGCACACAGCCATCTTAAGCCTGGGCGACAATCGAAGGGTATGATCACGAAACGACTTGGCAACACCGATATGCACCTGACCCCGATTGGCGTCGGCGCTTGGGCCATGGGCGGAGCAGGGTGGGCGTTTTCCTGGGGTCCGCAAGACGACGACGAATCCATCGCAGCGATTCGCAAAGCGCTGGAACACGGCGTCAACTGGATTGACACCGCCGCCGTGTATGGGCTTGGACATTCCGAAGAAGTGGTGGCGCGTGCGCTGGAGGGAGTGAGCAAGCGGCCTTACGTTTTCACCAAATGCGAGCGCATCTGGAACGACAAGGGAGAGATCGCCAAGAGCCTGAAGGCCGATTCGATCCGCCGCGAAGTGGAGGCGAGCCTGCGCCGTTTGAAGATGGATGTGATCGACCTATATCAAATCCATTGGCCGGAGCCGGACGAAGATATCGAGGAGGGCTGGACCACGCTGTCCCAACTCAAGCAAGAAGGCAAGGTGCGCTGGATCGGCGTCTCCAATTTCAATGTGGCGCAACTTAGCCGAGCGGATCGCATCGCTCCCGTCAGTTCTCTGCAGCCGCCATACTCGCTCGTTTCGCCGGAGATCGAGGAATCGGTTCTGCCCTATTGCGAGGAGCACAACGTGGGTGTCATCGTGTACTCGCCCATGAAGTCGGGCCTGCTCACGGGAGCAATGACCAAAGAACGGTTCGCCAAATTGGCGCCGGATGATTTTCGCAAACGCGCGGTGGCTTTCCAGGAGCCCAACTTTACGAAGAATCTGAAGCTGGTCGAGATCTTGAAAGACATCGGAAACAGACATGGGCGCACTCCGGGCGAGGTTGCGATCGCGTGGACGCTGCGCCATCCAGCGGTTACGGCCGCCATTGTGGGCATGCGTTCGCCGGCGCAGGTGGAGGGAGTAGCGGGTACCCTGCAATTCCGATTAAGTCCAGAAGAAATCGCCGAAATCGACGCCTTCAAACGCGCGGAGCTGTCGTAATCACTACTGCCTTGGCCGCACGCTTGGACACTCCGCGATAAGCGTGCGGCTCGGATGCGTTGAAGTACACGCTGTCACCTGCCTTCAAGACGTGTTCTTCGTCTTCGTAGCGGACGGCTACCGAGCCTTCTAATACGTGAATAAACTCAGCACCTTCATGGAAGTGCTCCGCCACTTCCTCCGGTAAGCGACTCGGAAACTCGGCCAAGTAAGCTTGCAGGCTCTTGTCCTGAGTGGAAAACGCGAGGCATTCGAAGAAATACGCTGGTGTGGGCGAATCGGGCCGGTCTGGGAACTGAATTCGCTCATCTGACCGCACAATCGAGAACAGACCCTTTCTTCGCTTGTTCCCGAAAAAATGCTCCAGGCCCACATCGAACACCATCGCGATGCGCGCTAGAGTCGGCAGCGTAGGCACGAGTTTGCCGTTTTCAAGCTGGCTTAACATCGAGGCGGAAAGGCCCGTGTGCCGCCCCAGATCGACCAACGCGATCTTCTTCTTCATCCGAAGCTGATGGAGCTTTCGCCCAAGCTCGTAGGAAGATAGGACTCGGCGGATCGTTTCCTCTGGATTTTCAGTCGCCATAGAATTCAGTTTATCAAGACTGAAAGAGTCCGCAACCGTTTCTGTCTCACTGAAACGACTTTCAGTAAGGTCTATCATTGGCGCCTCAGCGGCGTTAGAGTCGTTCATAGAGACGTGATTTTGACGTCTTCATAAGGAACCCAGATGCAAAACATGGATGGATACGGCGGACTGCTCGACGATCAACTGGTCACAATGGCCCAAGGAGCGGACGGCGTTGCGTTTAGCGAGTTGATTCGGAGGCACCGATCGTCGTGCACGAAACTAGCGCTCTCGATTTTGCGTGATCGTCAGGACGCCGAAGATGAGGTGCAAAACGCACTGTGGAAAGCCTACGAGCACATCGGACAATTTCAGCAGGATTCAAAGTTCTCCACGTGGCTTACCAGGATTGTCGTGAACCAATGCCTGATGAGGCTGCGGCAAGCGCGCCGGGCGAGATTCTTATACTTGGACGACGCGCAAATCGGCGATGACTCCATCACGCTGGAACTTCCAGATCCCACCCGAAGCCCGGAACAGAAGCTCGGACAAACGGAAGTCGCAACAGTGTTGAAGCGTGAGATACATCGGATCCCCCCGCTCTTGCGCAATGTCTTTTTATTGCGCGATATTCAAGAAATGCCAATGCCTGACGTGGCCGCAAGATTGGGTATTTCCGTCGCCGCAGCCAAATCCCGCCTGTTGCGGGCTCGCCTGGAGTTGCGACAGCGGATGGCGAAACACTTCGGGCGGCTTGGCCCCGCTACCTTAACAGCTTAAATCAATTAAATAGTAGTACTATACATACTATTTCCTATTTACATTTTCGACCAAAGGCGTATACTCGGGACAGTTCTCGTGAATCTTAGATGAACTTGCCCAATCCTCTTGCAAAGAGCCCCCGGTATGCGCCTCGAAAACCTCGTCAGAAGAAGGCCTCTCCAGATGCAACCGAGTGTTGTTGCCCGCGCCTTTTCTTGTCGCAGCAACCGTGTGAGCGGGGTTCGTTCACCATCGCACCCCTGGCAATTCGCGAACTCAGCAATGCTGCCCGCGCACTGAACAGCCAACCCGGCATGCTGCTCCAATTCGAGGGCGATCTAGGAGGTGCGGATCAACACTGGGCCGTGATCCCCTTCGGCCTCTTCAAGGAACTGCTTGCAATTACTCAGACGTCGCCGAAGGCGAAGCCTCGATCAAAAAAGGTTCCAGCCTCTTCCTGACGCTCTCGGGAACTTCCGCTTCCACTTCGCAACTGTCGTCCGTGTAGCGGGTGGACAGCACCTTCGCTCTCTCGTGAAGAATATGTAAGAGCGAACCTTCCGCAGTTGGCAACCGAAACACAGCGTGCGAAACCGGATCGAGAGCCAAGTTTTTGTCGATCAACGCCAGCAACTCATCGAAGCCCTTCCCGCTGCGGGCAGACACCGCGATGGCCGACGAATTTCCCCGAATCTTGGTCTCGCCCAAGATCCTTTGCGCCAACCCGTGCTCATCGTGAAGTCCTTCTGAAAGCAGATCGGCCTTATTCATCACCAGAATTTCCGGAGTATTCTCAGCTCCTATTTCGGCGAGCACTTTGAAAACATGCGCTGTTTGCTGGGAGGCGTGAGGAGAAGAAACGTCCACCACGTGAAGCAGCAAGGAAGCCTCGGTCACTTCTTCCAGCGTGGCGCGAAATGCCTTTACCAAAGTGGTGGGCAGATTTCGAATGAACCCCACCGTATCGCTAAGCAGCACTTTGCGATGAGAGGGCAAAAGGATGTGTCGAACAGTGGGGTCCAGCGTGGCGAACATCCTGGCGTCGGTCAGTACCTCAGCTCCAGTCAAGCGATTGAAAAGCGTCGATTTGCCAGCGTTCGTGTAGCCCACCAGCGCGATGGTGGCGAGCGGAACCGACTGGCGCTGTCGCCGTTGGGTAGTTCGTCCCGACCGCACGCCCTCCAACTCGTCGGAAAGCTTTTTGATCCGTCCATAAATGCGGCGCCGGTCTGTTTCGAGCTGCGTCTCGCCGGGACCTCGCGTGCCAATTCCGCCTCCCAACCTCGACATTTGCACGCCGCGCCCAGTGAGCCGGGGCAGCATGTAGTTCAATTGAGCGAGTTCGACCTGCAACTGTCCCTCTCGCGTTCGAGCGCGGCTGGCGAAAATATCCAGGATCAGTTGCGTGCGGTCGAGAACTTTCGAATCGAGCGACCGCTCCAAATTTCGCTGCTGAGTGGGAGTCAGCTCCGAGTCGAACAGAACCGTATCGGCCTCGTGAAAGCGAATCAGGTCTTTCAATTCGTCGAGCTTGCCAGAACCAATCAGGGTGGCCGCATCGAGGGCGGTTCGAGCCTGGATGACGATCTCTTCGACTACCGCCCCGGCGCTCTCCGCCAAAGATTTCAGTTCATCGAGCGACTCTTCCGGTGAAAACTGCGGGATGTCGGAAGGCAATTTCCGGGCTCGCGCCTTCAGGTCGACTCCCACCAGGATCGCCCTTTCCTGCCCAGTCCGTGTCACTCGATTACTCCTCCGGATGCTCCGGCGGCGCAGGCGTGCCAGGCACTAGAGGACCGGCCGCAGCCGCTGACGGATGGGCGCTGGCGGGTGTGTGAAATGGCCTCGAAACCACTACCGTCGAGATGGCATGCTTGAAAATCAGCTGCTCCTGATTATTCGTCTCAAGTACTACGGAATACTTATCGAAGCTCTTGATCCTTCCCGAAAGTTTAACGCCGCTCATCAGGTAGATGGTGAGGAAGACTTTGTCTTTGCGAGCGTTGTTTAGAAAAGCCTCCTGTATGTTTTGCGCCAGCTTTTCCATCATTTTATCCTCTGGCCAGTGGCCCCTCCGCACCGTCTCTATTCCAGGTTTGCTGACCGGACGGTTAACTAATAATAACTTAACTTTGCAAAGGTGGATACGTGTGTACTAGGGCCAAGGCCCACTCCGCCATGACACTCCAGCTGAGACCCGAAATCGCCCCTCTCACTCGCTGTAGGGCAGGTTGTCAACCTGCGGCCGATTGGCAATCGGCCCGCCTCCTTTGCCCGGAAATCGTGATAAACGCCCACGAAGCGCCAGCGGGGTTCTACCCCCCGCCAAAACCGCTTGCCAAGACGCTATTCGAGCAGGCGAACGGAGATCACTTCGCGAATAAATCTATCACAGCATAGCGGCTCATCAGCGTTAGGGTAAACTCAGTCGCGCCTCCCTCAACCGTATAATCGAGAAGCTTCGCTTCGGGTAGCCCTGAAACGTTCAAGCGATGCACAGGGTATTCCCCAAGCACGCGCACACGCAAGCCCTCAACGGGACGTTTGGCGTAATCGATCAGATGGAGCCGCGCGCGAGTCCGATCGCCAGTCAGCCGCCCCACTACTACCTCGCTCCCATAGATCCGAAGCAGTCGCTTATCGTCAGTGAGTTGTGATCGGACCTTGTGCGCCATGCGATTCGCATCGGCCGCCTCGGCCTTCGGGAAATCCTTGCTCCCGATGCGCACGTTGACCTCGAGGCGGGGATCCGGGGCCTGCACAATCCGAAACAGCAGATTGTGCCGAGCCAGCAAGTTCATCAGCTCGCCAGCTTCGTCGGTTCCATCGTCCATAAAACCGATGTTCGCCAGCGCAGGCAGATCCGCCGGCTTGAGTTGCTTCAGGAACGGGAGAATTTGGGCCAGTGCGCTCAGTCCTTGCGGATCGGTGTGAATGAGGGCGTCCGCCTCATAGGCGTACGCTTCCGCAGCTGCAAGCGACGCAGCGTCGCCCTTCACGTCATAGTAGAAACGCACCTTGCCCGCGCGCTGAATGCGCCAGCCATTGGCGTCCAGCCACGGACTGCGGCTCGCGGACGCTTCGTTGTTGCGATACTCCACTCCAGGAGGCGGCAGCTTATGCACCGTTTTCAAGTCGGTAGTGGGACAAAAGCGATCCACGCCCGCTTTGTTCGCTATAGATGGATCGCCATCCCTGACTAGGCACGGCAGCAGAGCGGCTAGGAAAAATAGCACTCTAGCATCCTGATTTCTTGTGCGCTTGAGACGAATCTACCGAGGTTACGGCCATCCCGATTTCTTTTCCGCCTGCCACGAAATTTTTGTGGGGCAGCCAATCCTGGCTGCAGCCGCCTTTCAGGCGGCTTTGTTCCGGGCTGAAGAATGCCGGCTGAAAGCCGGCTGCAGGCAGGATTGCCTGCCCCACAAAGCAGCATAGCCGCAACCAAATTTCGTCGCGGGCGGCGAAGAAATGAGGATGTTGTAGTACAACTGATTTTGCTGAGCTGCATACTAGACCTCGATGGTATTCAAGCGAATTTTGTGAAGATCGTAAACGCCCAAGCCGAGCTTCGATGCGTATTCGATATGCCCCGGCTCGCGTACAAACCGGTTCACGTTAGGATCCAGATCACCGCCACGCTGCTTCACATTCGTCAGTGCGCGATCCCAAACCGAAATGGCACCCTCCTGCTTGCGCTTATCGTCGATCACGTCGATCAAGAGGCGGTCCAGCGCAATCGGATCGGTTCCAAACACAATCTGCTTGGGATAGAAATAAAACTTCGGGCTCTTAGCGAACGGGCCGCCATGCCAAATTCCGCGCAAGCCATCCATCACGTTCAGCACAGTCTTGGAGCGCAGCGGTTCCAGCGACGCAAGCGTGCCGATGAAGGACAGTGTATTCGTCTTCTCACGGTAATGCGAGCGGGCCACGTTCGAAAAATTCCCATACGCGATGTTTTTTAGGCACCCGGTTACGCCAGCCGCGCCGTGATCTTTCATGTTCGGCACATTGACGATCTTTGTGAATCGCTCGGAAACGTTCCGAACCAAATTGGAGCGGGTGTCGTCCTCGCCGAAAAAGTCGACCTCAACATACGTCTTTGGATCGTATCCAAGGATGGAGCCGCGCGACTTCTCGATTGCATCGATGTTCACTGCGGCCGGCACAAACCGTTCATAGTGGACGCTGGAAAGCTGATCCGGGAAACGCTCGTAAATCCAGATCTGCGCGGGTTTTACTCCCACCGAGATTAGATTTTCCACAATGCCCGCAACCACCTCCGGCGTTGACATAACTCCTGGTGCGCCCGAACAATTTACCTTGATGCCAACCACGTCCGACGGAGTAAAGAAGCTAGCCCAAGCATCGCGACTGTCCTTCTGAGCAGTGAGCGCTCGCATCCCTTGCGACAGCATCTCGCGCACCGTGGGGGCGTCAACTTTTCCCGTGTAGGCGTCAATAGCTTTTTCAGAGTGGGTGCGGATGGCCGATCCCGGATATTGGCCTGGCATTCCGCGTGCTAAGTCAGGTGCGAATCGACTTACAGATTTATAAGATGGTTCGGCCACTACCGCAGTTGTGCCGCCGAGCGCGGGGACAGCGGCCGCCAGGTGCAGAAAGCTCCGTCGGTGCATATAGCTATGTTAGCCTGCCGCTCCAAAGCACAAAC
>JANXQZ010000687.1 GCA_025353235.1 Bryobacterales bacterium | reverse complement strand
TCTTGACGAATTATCTATTTGGCGGCTAGAGCAAGGGCGGCCTTCCCCAGGATCTTTCGATCCGCCAGGTCGCGCAATGCGCGAGAGGCTTCCGCTAAGGGATAGATAACCGGCTCAGGCGGATTGATCTTGCCCTCTTCGAAGAGCTTGGTAAGAACAGCTTGCGCCTCGGCAGGGTACTCAGGATGCAGTTGAGCATGTCCGCCCCACACCGCGCCAACCACCGACATATTCTTCAAGAGAATGCGATTCGCGGCAATCGACGGAATCCGGCCACTGGCAAACCCAATCACCAAAAGGCGCCCGTACGGGGCGATGCATTTGGTGGAAAGGTCAAACACGTCGCCGCCGACCGGATCGTAAATTACGTCGGCGCCTCGTCCGCCCGTTAGCTTCTTTACTTCGTCCACCCAGTTCGGATCGTTGTAAAGGATCGCGTGGTCAGCACCCTCTTGTTTGCAAAAATCAAGTTTTTGTGCGGTGCTCGCTGTCGCGATCACGTTGGCGCCCAATGCCTTGCCTAACTGAATGGCCGAGGTGCCCACGCCGCTCGCTCCCGCATGAACGAGCAGCCATTCCCCTTTTTGCAGCGCGGCCCGGTTCACCAAGGCGAAATAGGAAGTTTGATACACCACCGGCATGGCTGCTCCAGCAGGAAACGCCATCCGAGAAGGAAGTGGAAATGTGCGTCTGGCCTCCGCAATGGAGTATTCTGCCATTCCGCCCTGAAAGACGAGCGCTATCACGCGATCGCCTGGGGTGAACCCGGACACATCTGGGCCAATCGCTTCAATCACGCCTGACACTTCCGCACCCGGAGTGAACGGAAACGGCGGTTTGATCTGATACTTGCCCTGAATCTGCAGGATGTCGAAGAAATTGAGGCCCGCGGCAAGGTTGCGAATTCGGACTTGGCCTCGACCGGGGTCCGGTGTGCCGATGTCAGCGAACTGCATCGTTTCCGGCTCGCCCCACGCGTGTACTTGCCAAGCTCTCATATCCAGGGTCATCGTAGCACCGTCCCCGATGGCGAATACATTGAGAATCGGCTGTCGCGTTTCGCACTACTTAAGACATGGCCCTATTCCGTACTCGCAGCGCGGCCGTTTTCGGGATCGACGCGCACCTGATCGACGTTGAGGTGGATATGTACCCCGGCGGCAACTCCCGCGATTTCGTAACCGTCGGCATGCCCGACACTGCGGTTCGGGAGAGTCGCGAGCGCATCAAATCCGCCCTGATTAACTCTGGATTCGGCTATCCGAACAAGTCGGTGACTATCAATTTGGCTCCAGCCAATGTTCGCAAGGAGGGTGCCGGATTCGATCTTCCGATGGCCTTGGGAATTCTGGGGGCGATGGGCACTGTGCAGCGCTCGGACGAGCATCTGCTGGTGGGCGAACTCTCCCTGGATGGAACGCTGCGGCCCGTGCGCGGCGTGCTGTCGATGGCCGTGTGCGCCAAACGACAGGGCATCCCGAACCTACTGGTTCCAGCCGACAATGCGGCCGAAGCGGCAGTAGCGGAGGGGGTGAACGTTTTTGGAATGAGGCATTTGAGCGAGGTGGTCGCATTCCTCAACCAGCCCGATAAGTTTCAGCCAGCCGTCTCGCCGTCGGCGATTCCTGCGACGCTCGACGGGTCGACTCCGGATTTCCGGGACGTCAGAGGGCAGACCGCCGCTAAGCGTGCGCTCGAGGTAGCAGCGGCTGGCGCTCACAATGTGTTGATGATTGGGCCGCCTGGGTCGGGTAAGACAATGCTGGCGAAACGGTTCGGCGGTATTTTGCCGCTGCTTACCTTTCAAGAGGCGCTTCAAACGACCCAGGTTCATAGCGTGGCCGGATTGCTCCCGCGCGGAGCCGGGCTGCTCTCTCAACGGCCCTTCCGCTCTCCGCATCACACAGTGTCCGACGCGGGCTTGATTGGAGGAGGGTCGGGGACGCCAAGACCGGGAGAGGTGAGCCTCGCGCATCACGGGGTGCTGTTCCTGGATGAATTGCCCGAATTTCCGCGCAATGTTCTTGAAATGCTGCGGCAGCCGCTCGAAGAAGGCTCGGTGACGCTGGCTCGCAGCGCGATGACGCTCTCCTTTCCGGCCAATTTCATGTTGATCTCGGCCATGAATCCATGCCCCTGCGGCTTCTTTTCCGATCCGACTCGAGAGTGCCGATGCACCGGAGCAATCATCCAGCGCTACCTAAGCAAGGTAAGCGGACCGTTGCTTGATCGCATAGATTTGCATGTCGAAGTCCCCGCTGTGCCTTACAAGGAATTGCGGTCCAGGGACAATGGCACGGGTTCGCGCGAAATGCGCGAGCGTGTGCAAGCGGCTCGGGATATTCAGCAGAAACGCGGCTTTTACAATGCGCAGATTCCGTCCAGGCTGATTCGGAACATTTGTGCACTGGACGATGCGGGGGAGCGGACGCTGGAGTTGGCGGTTCGCAAGATGGGTCTCAGCGCCCGCGCCCATGATCGAATTCTGAAAGTTGCGCGTACCATCGCGGATCTTGACCGGTCCGAGTCGGTTACTGCCAAGCATCTGGCGGAAGCGGTGCAGTACAGAAGTCTGGACCGGAACTACTGGACTTGAGAATTTTATTGACGGAGTGCATACTAATATGCAACAATCGTGCATATGAGAACCACGCTGGATTTGAAAGAAGACCTGATTCAGAAGGCACGCGAGATGACTGGAATTCAAGAGAAGACCGCGCTGGTGCATGCCGGATTAAAGGCGCTCATCGAGCGCGGCGCGGCTCAACGGCTAGCTGCGTTAGGCGCCACAATGCCGGAGTTGAAACCAGTGCGCCGGCGGACAGTACAGACATGAATCTTGCCGACACCTCCGTTTGGATTCATTTCTTTCGATTTGGAGACAGCCAATTCGAGGAAATGTTGGTGTCCGGCAGTGTGGCTATGCACGATATAGTTTTGGGGGAGCTCGCTTGCGGAAATCTGAGCAATCGGACTCGAACGATGGCTGACTTGCGGCAACTCCCCCGCATTGCCTCCGCCACCAGTGACGAGGTGCTTTTCCTGATCGAAGAAGCTCGCCTATATGGGCGAGGGCTAGGCTGGGTGGACATGCACCTGCTGGCAGCGTCGCGGCTCAGTCAAGTGGGCCTTTTCACCCTAGATGAGGCACTTAAAACAGCGGCGACTGACCTCGGCGTAGCGGCTAGGAGGAAAACCGCTCGCGAGTTGATAAGTAATTTAACCAAAACATAGGTTTGACTCGGAGACTAAGCTGGAGCGCAGAAGGCGGCTGCACGGGCTGGTGGGATCCTACCGGCTGGCCGAGACTCGCGCAAGCCAATCTTCGCAACAGCCAATCTTCGCAACGCAGGCATATCCCGAAATTCTTCTGGCTGCGCTGGCACGATCAGCCAGGCCGGAAGCGCCATCTGCGGTCACTGGGGAGTCAAGGCCACCTGCTGAAGGCAGCGGCAAAGCCTCAACGCTGCCCTGTCGAATGCGGAACTGCAAACGCTCTAGCTTTTTACTGCCATCGGATCTTGCGGCCCAATGCCGCTGAGTTCAACCGCCGGATGCGGAAAACCGCACGTCCGGTGGTGTGGGAGGCTGGCGGGGCGCAAACCCCGTCACTCGACCCGATCAAGGGAAGAAATTGGGATTTTGTAGCACAAATGCCAGGGTTATTTCTTGCAGCGCATACCCACTACTCGCGGCAGATGCCGCGCTTGCTGTTGCGAATGAATGACAGCAGATGACGAACATGCTCGGTCCGTATCTCAGCTTCGATCCGCGCTAGCGCTTCCTCCAGCTTGAGGCCGGATCGATATAGAAGCCGGTAAGCGCTCTTCAGCGCGGCGATCTGCTCGCGAGTAAACCCCGCGCGGCGCAGACCCACCAGATTTAATCCCTTGGCTGCCGCATTAAAATCGGAATACAAGAAGTACGGAGGCAGGTCCAGATTTACGCGCGTGTTGCCGCCGACCATCGCCAGCCTGCCGATCTTAGAATACTGGTGGATCACTACGCCGCCCGAGATGAAGGCCTGATCCTCCACTTCCACATGCCCGGCCACCAGAGCGCAACTGGCAATCACCGTTTTGTTCCCCACAGTGCAGTTGTGAGCGATGTGACCCGATGTCATCACGTAGTTTTCATCTCCCAGCGTGGTGGAGCTTTCCGGCTGAGTTCCGCGTGAAATCGTATAGTGCTCGCGAATGGTATTGCCGTTGCCGATTCGCAGATAGCTGCGCTCGCCTCGAAAGTTCTTGTCGAGCGGGTCAGTCCCCAGCACCGTTCCCGACGAGATCTCGTTCCGCTCGCCGAGCGACGTCCAGCGCTTTACGTATACATAGGGATCGAGGCGGCAGAACGCGCCAATCTCGACGTCTTGTTCGATCACGCAATATTCGCCTACCAGGCATTGCGGTCCGATGCGCGCGTCGGGGTGGATGCGCGCGGTGGAGGCAATGCGGGCCGATGGGTCAATTGCCATGAAAGAAGCTTGTATTATAGCGGCGAGAGGTGCACGCTTGAGGGTTTCGGAGTTGGCGGGCTTGCTGGGCGCAGTGCTGGAGGGAGATGATGTCGAGGTCTCAACGGCGGCTTCGTTGGAAGTTGCCGAGGCAGGCGATCTCTCATTTGTCGGTGGCAAAAAGGCGTTGGCCCAGGCGCACGAATCGCGGGCTGGCTGCTTGCTGGCCGGGGCCGATTTTCCGGGCGGGAGAACTCTGATCCGGGTTGCCGATGCGCGGGCGGCCTTCGCGCACGCTCTCCGCATGCTGTATCCGGTGCTTCGTCCAGCGCCGGGGATTGACAAGTCGGCTGTTGTCGCGGTCGGGGCGGCGGTTGATTCGGATGCTTCTATCGGCCCGCATTGCACCATCGCCGATGATGTTCGAATCGGGCCGCGCACCGTGATTGCGGCTGGATGCACCATCGGAGCGGGTTGCCGGATCGGTTCCGATTGCGTGCTTCAGCCTAACGTAACGTTGTACGAGAGAGTCACAATTGGGAGCAGGGTGGTGCTCCACTCCGGTTGCGTGCTGGGGGCTGACGGCTTCGGGTACGCGATGGTTGACGGCCGATACGAAAAGTTTCCGCAAATCGGAACCGTGGAAATCGGCGACGATGTCGAGATCGGCGCAAATGCTTGCGTGGATCGAGCTGCGCTGGGCGTGACGCGCATCGGCAACGGCACGAAGCTCGACAACCTGGTGCATGTGGGGCATAACTGCCAGATCGGAAAACATGTGGTGGTCGCTGCACAGACCGGGTTTTCGGGCGGAGTGATCATTGAGGACCACGCCGTGATCGGCGGCCAAGTCGGCATTGGCGACAAGGCGCGCATCGAGTCGGGCGCGGTGCTCGGATCAGGTTGCGGGATTCTCACGTCGAAGATCGTGCGCAAGGGGCAAGTGGTTTGGGGCACGCCCGCGCGACCTTTGAAGGAATATCTTGTTCAGCTCGCCAACCTGGCGCGGCTTCCCAAATTGAGGGACGAGGTCGGCGAATTGCGGAAACAGGTTGCTGAATTGCGCGGGAAATAGGTATCCGACTTCACGGATGTGCCTGTGATTCACTGCGGTGGTTCGCCAGGTGTCCGCAGAATAACCACTGCCTGATTGGAAGTGAGAATGCACCTGGCAGTGCATGAAGACATTTGCTCTAATTTTGTTTGCCGCGATTGCGGGAGGACGGTTCGCCTCGGCTCAAGCGGTTTCGGTGGGCGTCAAGGGCGGAGTTCCCCTCCTCGATGGGACGACATTCCACGACGAATCCAGGCCTTACATCGTTGGCCCCATGATTGAGGTCCGCTTGCCGGCCGACTTTGCGATTGAGGTTGACGCACTTTACCGGAGGATTGGAAGCTCTTACGGATTTAGCGGGAACATTGTAACGGGGACGGGTCTCACCTTGATTGCTCCATACTCCAGTCGCCAGCGTGGAAACGCTTGGGAGTTTCCATTTCTTGGGAAATACTATTTTCATCAGGAGGTCAAGGGCGGGCGAGTTTTTGTTGGGACCGGCTGGGCGCTTCGCACGATTGATTTTAGATCCGTTGTCTCCCAGAGCGGTGTCGATTCGAGTGGACGTGCGTTTACGCAAACATTCAAGAACCACGATCGGTCGGATGTGCAAGTCGGCGCAGTGGTCGCCGCAGGTTTCCGGTTCCAGGCAGGCCGCTTCGCACTGGCGCCGGAGGCCCGATACACTCGTTGGGGCAACTCAACTGGCTCGAGTTCGAAGAATGAAGCCTCCCTCTTGTTAGGGATCAGCTTTTGAACGGACCTTACGGTCCCGCCTGCGCCAGGCGAATCTGATATTCGGCGCTGTTGATGAAGGCGTCGATTGCGCCTGACAGCGAGTTCCCGGCGGCCAACGTTCCGGTCCAGTAGGCCAGGCCTCCGGGTTCCGCCGTTCGCCGCAGAAATCCCATATAGAGCAAGTTGGCGTAAGCCTCCGCTTTCACCCTCGTGTCGAACTCTGGGCTTAGCAGAAACTGGTTGAATACAGAGCCGCGGGAGAGTTGGTTCGAGGCCAGCAGCCCAATGTAATACTGCAGTCCGCCGGGATCGGGATCGCGCCCTAGAACGCTCCGATAGACCAGGGTTACGAAGTCGGCATTCGAGAGGTTCCCATACTTGTTTACGAACTCGGGCGAAGTCAGGAAAGAATTTAGCATCGCCGAGGGCGCACCGCCGGATTGCACCGTATTGAACCAGTAGAACCAGCCTCGGAAATCCGGATCGCGGCCGAGGACACCCAGGTACAGCTTCACGATGTACAGTCCCCCGGACGAGAACTCCTGACCGCCGAAAAACTGGCTGGCCACTTGGGCACGAGTCATACCCGCCCCGATCTGCCCCAGCCAGAACGCCATGCCTGCGGCGTCAGGCTCTCGATCCAACAGGTCGCGATAAAGCTGCCGGACGAACACGGTGGAGGATGCCTGCGATCCGCTGAAGTTGGCCGTCACAGTCTGGGGCGAGTTCAGGGGGACCGAGCTGAACGGGTTAGTGGTGGATGTTACGTTTCCCGACCAGTTTGAAAAAGCGAACCCAACCGATGGCAAGGCGCTGATGGGAACAGTGCTGCCGGAGGCGTAATACCCAGAGCTTGGGTTGACCGTCCCGGATCCCGGCGGCGAAGCCAAAATGGTCAACTGATATTGCGTCGCGAAGCTTGCGGTGAAGGTGGATGGCTGGCCTGGGAGAATGGTGATCGTGTGCGATTGCCCGCCCCCGTCGGACCAGGATGCGAAGGTGTTTTGGACTCCGCCCGATGTTTGGGAAGAGACGCTCACGCTGTGCTGGCCTGGCGCCAATGCGACACTAAACCCGCCAGTCTGCGTTGTGCCGTCTACCGTGATCGGCAAGCCTCCCGGACTCGTTTGGAAGGTGACCGGCACCAGCCCGTTGAAAATGGCGGTCACCAACTGCGGACCGTTCATCGTGACCGTTGTAGAAGGACTCGAGGCAGATGCAACCGACCCCGACCAGCCCGAGAACACCTTCACCGCAAGCTTCGCGACGCAATATCAGTTGACCATTTTGGCTTCGCCGCCGGGATCCGGGACGGTC
>JANXQZ010000682.1 GCA_025353235.1 Bryobacterales bacterium | reverse complement strand
TCGAAGAGCGCAAACACTGGGACGAGTACATACAGGCTTATGAGTCCGCTTTGAGGAAATGCAGCACGGAATGCGCGCCCTGGTACGTGATCCCCTCCGATGACAAATGGGTTCGAAACTATGCCATCTCGGAGATTATTGTGCGGACCCTTGAGAAGATGAAGCTCAAATATCCAGAGCCTGCTATCGATCTGAGCACCGTGTCGTTCACCTAGCCTATCTTTTTACCCGCATGTGGACTTGGTAGGGTACAGTCGGGCGCGCCAGCCAGGACCCTTCCTTGACGCCGGATCAGCCACTGTCACTTTGCAAATTCTGGCGTAGAATATCCCGAGCGGGCGCGTACTGCTTTAAGGAACACTGCGCGACAAGCAGGATCGCGGAAGCTTAAGGGTACAGGGGCTGGTAGAACGCGTCACACTTGACCGAAAGTCTTGAACCCACAATTGAGCCTTCTTTTTACGGGCCTTCGGCGCGCCCGGGGTCAGACTGAAATCGATCTGGGCCCGCCACGCCCAACTCAATCGTCGATTGCCTCGATACCAAGTTGACTAAGTCTCTCAATGTGGTCCTTCATGGCCTTGAGCGCTTCTGCGGAGTGCCCCTGCCAATCCGTAACCTCGCAGGTGACGCGCAGCGGTTCCCGGGAGCGGTATGACTTCGTCGGGTTACCCGGGTATCTCTTGTTCGTCAGGTTGGGGTCATCCATAATCGGGCCGGTCGGTTCCACAATGTAGATTCTGCCAGGTCCATTGCCGACGGCTAGCTCAGCCCCCCAAGTGGCAGCATCCAAAGTGGCTGTCAGATAGACGTGGTTCGTCTTCTTCCTCTTACCGTAGTTAGAGTTGTAGCCGGGTTCGATCAGGGCTCCCGGCTCTACGTCAGCCCGTGTGCCATGGTAGAAGGTGTCATGCAGGCTTCGCAACACGGGCAACGTTCTTTTCTTGTGGGATCATGAGTCTCCGCTGGGATCTGGATTGGAAAACACTAATGGCATCCGCTGTTGTTAGCCCGGCCAGATGCTGGTTCCTTAACTAGGTTATGCGAATTGAGGGCTGCAAACAACTTGAAAAAACGAATTCAATGCGAATCTATCTCTCTTATTTTCTAGGAGTTAGACTTCATTGCGAAGAACCTGCTAACCTCTAAGTGCGGAGGGCATGATTCTGCTCCTCCGCAATCCCGGATGTGCAGCGTCCTCAGGAGCTCAAAAACGGCGCGCTCACTAGCGCCTCCCGATTCTTTAGGAGCGCGCCGGTCCAGTTGGCCGTCGCCATCTCCACTTTGCGGGCGTCATCGGATAGCGTGCCTGGGCACGCCAAGCAAATCGCAAAATTTCAAAACAAACCCAATTTTACTCAAACAGAAGTACCGCTGAGTATCCACAGGCAATCTACTTGACAAGAGAGCGCTAAGGTCTCATAATGGTCTTAGGCTAAATAAATGCACCGGCAATCATCCGGGAGGAACTGACCTAACATGAGTAAGATCATAGGAATCGACTTGGGCACGACCAACTCCGTCGTCGCCGTGATGGAAGGCGGCCAGCCGGTCGTAATTCCGAATCAGGAGGGCGGTCGAACCACGCCATCCATCGTGGGCTTCACTAAGAGCGGTGAGCGCCTGGTAGGGCAAGTAGCCAAACGTCAATCCGTTACAAACCCCGAAAATACTGTTTATTCGATCAAACGCTTCATGGGCCGACGCTTCAACGAAGTGAACGAAGAAATGAAGCTTGTCCCCTATAAGGCCGTTGCTGGCGACAACAGCGACGTGCGGGTGGAAATTAACGGGAAGAAATATTCCCCGCCCGAGATTTCAGCCATGATTCTCGGCAAGTTGAAGGAAGCGGCGGAAGCCTACCTCGGCGAAAAGGTTACGAAGGCCGTCATCACGGTGCCCGCTTACTTCAACGAC
>JANXQZ010000677.1 GCA_025353235.1 Bryobacterales bacterium | reverse complement strand
AAGCCTCGCAGTGGAAGTGGCCCAGAGGTTCGGCGTCACCTTGCTCGGGTTCGTCCGCGACGGTCGCTTTAACATCTATTCAGGAGCACAGCGAATCCAATGAAACTCCGAATCTTTAAGAATTCCGTGCGCTTGCGTTTGCGCCAGGGTGACGTCAAACAGTTTGCCGCAACCGGGCTTGTGGAAGCCAGCGTGTACTTCGGCGGAGACGGCACATTGGAGTACCGGCTGGTGTCCTGCCCAAATGCAACTGTGCCCACGGCAACTTTCCACCACGGCATCGTGGAAGTGACGGTGCCGCAAAACATGGCGCGGCATTGGACGGAGAGCGATGAGGTCGCGATCTCAGCGGACCAAAATACCGGCCTTGGGGAACGCTTGGCAATCCTGGTAGAAAAGGATTTTCAGTGCCTGCATAAAGAG
Organism: Bryobacterales bacterium; assembly: GCA_025353235.1. Taxonomy (GTDB): domain Bacteria; phylum Acidobacteriota; class Terriglobia; order Bryobacterales; family Bryobacteraceae; genus JANXQZ01. The sequence continues at coordinate 1,927 of JANXQZ010000677.1, read as the reverse complement.
GACGAGTCGGACGCCGACACCTATCCCAACCCGTCATACAATTGAGCCTACCGAATGCAACTCACCTGGATCGATTGGGCGGTTGTCGCCCTGTATTTCCTGTTCAACATTGGCATTGGCCTCTACTATAAAGCTCGCGCGGGCAAGAATCTTTCCGAGTTTTTCCTATCTGGAAGAAACGTCCCGTGGTGGCTGGCGGGAACGTCGATGGTGGCCACCACATTTGCAGCCGACACTCCTCTCGTAGTCACCGGATTCGTAGCCAAGAATGGGATCGCTGGAAATTGGGTGTGGTGGAATTTAGTGGCCAGCGGAATGATGACGGTGTTCTTCTTCGCCCGCTTATGGCGTCGCGCCGGGGTGATGACCGACATCGAATTCTCCGAGATCCGCTACTCCGGTAAGGCCGCCGCGTTCTTGCGAGGCTTTCGCGCGCTGTATCTCGGCATTCCCATAAACTGCATCATCCTCGGGTGGGTTAACTTGGCGATGGTGAAAATTCTCATGCTGATTCTGGGCGTGGAAAAGTGGCAAGCCCTGGTTATCGTGGTGGGGCTGATCGCGCTCACGTCGTTTATCTCTACGCTGTCGGGGCTGTGGGGAGTTTTGGTCACCGACGTTTTCCAGTTCGTGATCAAGATGGCCATGGTGATCGCGCTGGCTGTGTTTGCAGTGCAGGCCGTCGGCGGCATGGGTGCGATGAAGACCAAGTTGCTGGCCATCGACGCGGCTCGCCAAGCCGCTGGCGGGCAAGGTTCCGTGTTGAGCTTTATTCCCGATCTGCATTCGACTTGGATGCCGATGATCACGTTCCTCGTGTATATTTCGATGACGTGGTGGGCTTCCTGGTATCCGGGCGCGGAGCCTGGAGGCGGCGGTTATGTGGCCCAGCGCATGTTCTGCGCCAAGGACGAGAAAAACTCGCTGCTCGCGACGCTTTGGTTCAATATCGCCCACTATGCGATCCGCCCCTGGCCGTGGATTCTGGTTGCGTTGGCTTCGCTTATTCTTTTCCCGAATTTGCAGGATCCGGAGACGGGCTACATTCGCGTGATGATCGCGTACCTGCCGCCTTCCCTGCGCGGACTGATGGTTGCGGCGTTTGCAGCCGCGTACATGTCCACCATCGCGACGCAGCTAAACTGGGGCGCGAGCTATCTGGTGAACGACTTCTACCGCCGGTTCTTGCGAAAGCAGGAATCGGACCGGCACTACGTGGCGGCATCGCAGTGGGCTACGGTCTTGCTGACGATCATCTCGATTGTCGTGACTTTCTATATGACCTCCATCGGCGATGCGTGGAAGTGGATGCTCTCCATCGGCGCGGGCACCGGGGCCGTCCTTCTGCTGCGCTGGTACTGGTGGCGGATTAATGCGTGGAGCGAAGTGTCGGCTATGATCGCGGCGCTCGTAGTCTCGGTGGTGCTACAGGCGGTAGTGGGATTGAATGGCGATAACCCCAATGACTTCGCCTGGATCATGATGATCACCGTCGCGGTTACCACTGCGGTCTGGCTCACGGTAACGTTTGCGACTGCCCCTGAATCCGAAGCAACGCTGGTGGCGTTTTATCGGCGCACTCGGCCAGCGCTGATCGGGTGGCGACCCGTTGCCGCGCTTGCTCCAGACGTGGCACCGTCGGGGGGGATGCTCTTCAATCTAATCGACTGGCTGTGCGGATGCGTACTGATTTATGGCGTGCTGTTCGGCGTCGGGAAGTTGCTGTTGGGAGAGCCTGGATTAGGGGTTGGGATGCTGGTGATCGGCCTAGCTGCTGGCGCTGTTATTTATTGGGATTTGTCACGGCGGGGCTGGAGTGCCGTGGTCGATTGAGATTACCGAGCAGCGCTTTTCCTGTTATCATCGAGCTGCATGAATCCGCAAATCTTCAACCAGCCGTTCGTGCAGATCGCGTTGCCTCTTCTGG
>JANXQZ010000592.1 GCA_025353235.1 Bryobacterales bacterium | reverse complement strand
GCTCCATCTTCAAGTCGCCGATGCGGACCCGGTGTTCAATCAAGCGGTAGCGGCGGGAGCGACCGTCCGCTTTCCTCTGGCGGACCAATTCTGGGGCGATCGGTATGGTCAGGTGATAGATCCGTTCGGCCATGTGTGGTCCATCGGTTCTGCCAAGAAAAAGATGACATCCGAAGAAGTGGAAAACGCCGCCAAGCCTCACTTTCCCAAAACGTAGAATCAATTATTGCCAAATAGCCCTAAATGCGGTGAGTTAGAACTAGGAATCCACCGCATTCCGCGTTCTTCCGTTCACTAACTTTCCTTTTATCTCTAGGGGTTATCTCCCTTCCGCAGGGAGTGTGTCTATAGTATACTCCTAGGGCTACACGGTGTTACTTTGTTAAAAACGTAATACACCAGACGACAAATCACTCGCAAATTTAACCGAGAGTCTGAAAGAGCGATTAGTTCTGTAACAAAAGGGGAAATTTGAATGTTTACTCTACAGCTTGGGAATAAAGCAGTACTCCCGGCAACGATAGCGGTACTTTGTTGCGCCCTATCGGGTACCGTTTCCGCAGCGATTATCATGGATGTGACTTTAAACACGTCGCCGCTAATCGGCCATCCTGCCGCACCATTCGCACTCGAGTTCGAACTCGACGATGGAAGCGCCCTCAATTTCGGGGGGGCAGCCCACACTGCGGTCCTTCCCCTACGCTCAGCAAGCTCACTGGACACCGGAGACAACAACAACTTCGTCACGCTTTCCAATTTCTCGTTCGGGGGCGGAGGCCCAGTCGGCAGCCCTGACGCTGGCGGCGGAGTATCCGGAGACACAACCACGCGAGTGCGGCTTGACGATAGCAGCGCAAGCAGCTTCTATCTTCAAACATTCACTCCCGGAACCCAGTTGAAATTCCGCATGACATACAGCAACAACGTGGATGAGAGCCAGGTTGGCGACACATTTTCGTTCGCCATTCTCGATAGCAGCGGCCTTGAGATTCCAACCCAGGGCGGCTCATTCCTGCCATCCCTTCTGGAAATCGACTTCGATAGCCCCGACCCAGCGGTATTGACGTACGCGACCGATACCACCACTGACCCTAGCGGCGGGGGAGCGTCGATCAACATAGCGGCCCCCACCGTTACAGCGGCCGTTCTCAATGCGGTTCCCGAACCTGGCACACTGGGACTCCTCGGAATCGGCTTAGTGTTGCTTGGCGTGCGCGCGAGAAAAGTGAAATCCAAAGTTGGGAATCAACAAAGAACGAGTTCCGCGTGGCTAATGCCCATGCTTGCCGCCACCTTGTCGCTGCTTGCTCTTGGATCTCAACTCGCAACTGCGCAAACGATTCAAATCACATCGCCTTCCGCCGGTCACGCCGTTAGCACCACCCTGCCGGAAATAGTCGTGTTAGGCACCGCCTCCAGCGCGGTCGGCATTCAGCGGGTGGAGGTTTCGACCGACCGGGGATATTCCGGAAAAGCGGTGCTCACCCGCCGCGGCGATTCTGGAACAGTTGCATGGCGAAGCGGCCAGATTCGCTTGCAACCTGGTGCCAATAAGGTAACCGTAACCGCTGAAGACAACACCGGCCATAGCGCCAAGGCAATGGTGGAAATCGATCAAAACATTCCGGGCGCTCCTTCCACCGAACCACAGCTTTTCACGGGCTACTACAAAGGGCAGAGCGTAACTTACCAAGTGATCAATGGATTGGCCGTCGCGGAAGGAGACATGGTGCTCGGTCTTCCCAGTTCGCTAACGCGTCCGACTCCCGGCTCAGGCCCGATCCTGGCCCCATCCATTAGCACCAATAGCCCCAGCAACCTTTGGCCCAAGGTGAACGGCGTATCCCAGATCCCCTATGTGGAGACGAGATCGAGCCAGTTCATGAAGGATGCGATCGTCTCTTACAATAAAACGTTCGCCGGCCTGATTCAGTGGGTGCCGCGAACGAATCAGGTGGACTATGTCGATATCGACCTAAAAAACCAGAGCCCGAATTCCTGTTACGCCAGTCTAGGAAAGGTAGGAGGCCGTCAGATTATTGAGGGACTCGTTTCTTGCGACGTGCCGGTGCTCCTGCATGAGATGGGACACTCGACGGGCCTCTGGCATGAACAATCGCGCAGCGATCGCAACGCCAACGTGGCGATCGATTTTTCCAACATCCCCCTAACCAAGCAAAGCCAATATTCGCAGCAAATCACGAACGGGATAG
>JANXQZ010000586.1 GCA_025353235.1 Bryobacterales bacterium | reverse complement strand
GCTCCATCTTGAACACGGTCACGCAACGCTACCCGCGACTGGGCCAAAAAGCCACGCGCATTGCCGACCTCCGTCCTATGCTGCGCGAACTGCGGGGAAAGATTCTGCCCGATGGATCGCTCGCCGATGATGCCAGCGTTGCGCTTCATCGCCTCCGCCGCGATATAGAAAAGCAGCAGCGTCAGGTACAGACGTCGCTGGAGCGTTTTCTGCGCACGCATCATGAAGACGGCACGTTGCAGGAAGACTTCATCACCATTCGGAACGACCGTTTTGTGGTTCCAATCGTTGCTGGACAGCAGCGCAAAGTAAATGGCGTGATTCATGGAACCAGTGGCAGCGGCCACACTCTGTTCGTCGAGCCGCTTGAGACGATCGACTTAAACAACGAACTGGTGCGGCTGCGCGAGGAGGAGATGCGCGAGGTGTATCGCATCCTGCGCGAGCTCACGGATCTGCTGCGTCGTCATTCCGCAGAGGTCAGCCAAACCGTCGTCGCTCTGGGGGAGTTGGAACTGCTCTTCGCCAAAGCGCAATTCGCGGTGGAGTTTGATTGCGTCGTCCCGACCTTCAGCCCCGATCGCGACCGCACGCTCTCACTTCGGGATGCTCGTCACCCATTGCTTGAAGATGTGCTCCGGCGACACCGCAAACCGATCATCCCCATCTCGCTGGCGCTGGATGAAAAATGCCGCACTCTGCTCATCAGCGGCCCCAACACCGGCGGAAAATCAGTGTCCATGAAGACGGTCGGCTTGCTCGTGCTGATGGCGCAAGCCGGATTGCCCGTGCCCGCAGCAGAGGCGAGGTTCCCAATCTTCGATCAAGTGCTGGGCGACATCGGAGACAACCAATCAATCCAGGAGAGTCTCAGCACTTTCTCGGCGCACATCGCTCATATTCGCGAAATGCTGGACGCGGTTACGCGGGACTCGCTCGTGCTGCTCGATGAGCTTGGCCGCGCTACCGATCCCGAGGAGGGCGGAGCGCTGGGTGTTTCCATTCTGGACACCTTCCGCAGCACCGGCGCTTTCACTCTTTCGTCTACCCACCTTTTAGCTCTAAAAGTGTATGGAGCGAGCACGGAAGGCGTGCTCAACGGCTCCATGGGTTTTGACGATGCGACCCTCGAGCCCACCTACATCCTGCGCCTGGGTGCGCCGGGCAAGTCTGCCGGACTCGACATTGCCACGCGGCTCGGGATGCCTGCTTATATGATCGAGCGCGCCCGCTCCGTTATGTCTCATCAAGAGCGGGACATCGCCCGTTTCTTGAGCGAGCTGCATGACAAGCTCGATCGCGCTACGGTCGCTGAGCAGGAGTTGCAGCGGCAGGTGCAGGCTCTGGCGGTCAAGGAACAGGGACTCGCCAAGGAATGGGAATTGCGCGAACGCACCAAGCTGCGAGAGGTGGAGCAGCGCTGCGATGCGGCCATTGCCCAATTCGAGGCGCAGGCACGCGAGACCATCGAGCAAATTCTGGAAACGGCTGAGCAGAAAAAAGCGTCCGAGCAGGCTCTGCGGCGAGTTTCTAAAACCCGGCGCGAATTTCAGGAACAGGTGCAGACGGTGGTGCTAGGAAGTACCGTGGCCGCCAAACCAGTGCTCGTGATCCAAGAGGGGGCGCGCGTTCGCTTGAAAGGCATTCGCGAGATTGCGCGTGTGCGCCGGAAACTTTCGGAGGATCGGATCGAGGTCGAGGCCGGGTTCATGAAACTACAGGTGCCGATTGACGAGGTGGAAGAAGTATTGCCAGCGATGTCGGAAAATGCCAAGCTCCCCAAGAATGTTTCATACCAAGCCGGTCCCACCTGGGATGTATCTTACCGGGAACTCAATATAATTGGACAGCGGGCTGAAGAAGCGCGGGAGAATGTCGATAAGTTTCTTGACAGCGCCGCGCTCGCTTCGGTGGATCGAGTGCGAATCGTTCATGGACACGGCATGGGCGTATTGAAACGAGCCGTTGCAGAACTTCTCGCCAGTAACCCCCATGTTGGCAAGTACTACCCAGCCACACAGGGTGAAGGCGGAACGGGCGCAACGATAGTAGAATTAAAATAATTTGTCACCAGAGACCAATAAAACCGACGACCGCGACGCAAGGTGGCGTAGTGAAGCGTCGTTCTTCGATGCGCAAGCCCAGAAAGCTCTTGATGACGTTCAGCCGATGGACGCTACTACGTTGCGGAGGTACACCGAAGGGATCAATCCTCTCTTCTTTAAAGATTATCGAATTCGCATGCTTGGACCGCTGCAAGGCAAACGCGTACTGGACGTCGGCTGCGGCGATGGCGTGAACTCGATCCTGCTGGCAAAATTAGGCGCAGAGGTGACCGGAATCGATATTTCTCCGGGCGCAATCGCCGTTGCACAAAGGAAATCCGAGGTCAACGGCCTCGGAAAAAGCTGCCGGTTTCTGTGCGGACCCATCGAGACCGTTGCTGTGGAGACAGGTTATTTTGACATCATCTGGGGCGATGCGATTCTACACCACGTTATTGCCGACCTGCCCCACGTGATGCAGAAGCTTGCCGAATACTCAAAACCTGGCGCGCTGATGGTGTTTGGCGAGCCCGTCAATTTTAACCAGACTCTTCGGCGGATCCGCTTTATGGTCCCGGTGGAGACAGATGCCACGCCGGACGAGCGCCCTTTGGAGCCCCAGGAGATCGACATCGTGAGGCAGTATCTCCCCGATCTCAAGATGAAATATTTCACGCTCTTCGGCAGATTGACCCGGTTCGTGCTGCCGGATTGGAACTACGAGCGGGCATCCTCGCTTCGACGCGGGATTGTGTACAGCTTGTGCCTCGCTGATGCCGCTTTTCTGTCCATTCCCGGAATTGGGAAACTGGCTGGCAATGCCGTCATCTATGGACATCCAATGACCAAGTGAAAGTTCGCGACGTCCTGAAGTTGCTGGCTAACGACGGATGGACGTTAAAATCGAGAGAAGGCGGTCACCGCCAATTCGTCCACACGACGAAGCCTGGCAAGGTAACAGTGCCTGGTCACTCTTCAATTGAAGTGCCGCCCGGTACGTTGTCGTCTATTCTGAAACAAGCAGGGCTTAAGAAATGACCCAATACGCAGTCGTCTTCGAGAAATCAGGGAATGGCTGGGGAGCGTACGTTCCAGACCTTCCTGGGTGCGTAGCGCTAGGCTTCACGCTAGAGGAGACTAAACATCTCATTCGAGAGGCACTGGCACAGCATCTTGCATCCATGCGGGCCGATGGTGATCTCATACCTGAGCCGTCCCACATGGAACTTGTCGAGGTCGCTTGAGTGCTGGCGGGGCCTGATCATTTATTGACGTCCGTGGAAACTGGGGGCGTCGGTTTCAGCGGCTGATAGCGCACGGGATACGTAGAATACAGCACGCCATCAAACTTCTTGCCCTCATAATCCTCAAGACTCGGCCTGTCTCCTTCATAAGAACGCAAATGCGTCTGCGGGAAATAGAAGTGAATGGTCGGCAGGAACGCGAGCGGAACAATCAGCGTGCTCGTCTCCAGATGATTTTGCCGAATATAGCTGAGAATCGCGCTGGGACGCGGATCCTCCCTCCAGGGATGCTTCGATAACTGAATCCAACTGGTAACAAACAGCGCCGCGCAGAGAGCCACCCCAGCCCCATACGCCACAACGGCAGGCCGTTTCACCAGAATGCTCCCGATCGTACACCCGGCTAAAACCTGGAGCGCCGGCATAAACGGGAGCGCGTAGCGGGGCGCGTCCGCCGGGATTCTCCCTACAGTTAACAGCATCAGGATTGCAAACAGAAAAAATGGGTAAAGGTATCGTCGGCGCGGATCCCGCCAGCCAGCCGCAATCACCCCGACCGCAATTAGAATTAGGATCCATTCAACGGGCGAATCCAGCAAACGCCCGCGCCATGTGTCCGCCAATTTCACGTTCCCCCAAGGTGATTTCCTGAATAAGGCAAGATAGGCGATGCCTAGATACGACTTCAAGAACGACAGCTTGAAAATCGCGCCCGGCCAACTCACGAGAACCGCTCCGAGGAACAACAGTACTGACCGGAGCGCAAATGGCCAATCCAGAGCCAGCGCTCGGCGCTCGAGAAAAAGACAGGCGAGGATAACAGCCACAAGAACAAACGTTACCTCGAGCGTGCTGAATGCAAATCCGGCTGCCATGCATGCCAGGTAAAAGTACTTGCGCTGGCCAGTGCGCACCATCTTAGCCAAACAAAACAAGCCCGCCGTAAACCAGATCACGAAAAACTGATGCGGCGCCAATTCCAGGCTCGCGGCCGTCGTCTTGCTCCATAGGAAAAGCGCCCCGCACAGAAGAGCCTGCAGAAATCCCTCTCGCCCGGGCGTCAGCCAAAGACATCCAAAATAAATAACCAGAAAGCTGGCGATGGGAAAAATACCCGACGCCCAGCGAACGCCATTAGCATCCGGCGCGAACTGGGACACGAGTATCAGCCAGTAGTAAAACATGGGACCGTGCCAGTGACGATAGAACGCGATGTCGTTCCCCTCGCGCACGCCCTCGGAGAGAGCCCGATGTTCGCTAGCGGACCGCCCGCGCGTCAGGCCGGTCCGGATGAAATCGATGATCGGCAAGCTGCCGTGATCCGTATAGTTGACAAACAGCCCGAGCTTCGCCCCGTGCATATAGTCCGACTCATCGTACCCATAGGGACCAGTAGGAATCGTCTTGCGAGCTAGTGAAAAGAACAGCGCAGCGAAGACTGCAACGACAATCAGGTGTTTCATCAAGCCAGAGTTATTCTAACAATCGAACCGCCATGAGACCATGAACAATAGCAGGAGTCGTTTGGATCCAACTCTCCAATTTCAGTACGATCAATACGCCAGTCAAGCCAAGTCAGCCGGTCAGGCGGGTGATTGGCCGTCAGCGCGCGCGGCATGGATACAGGCATTGGCGCTTTTTCCGCCCGGCTCGTCCGGCTATCAAGACGTGAAGGTGCGCATCGAGAACATCGACGCCCAATTTCAAGGTCAGCATGATGCGCAAGAAGGCGTCTGGAAACGCAGGTTCTACAAATTGGGACCCGCGGGCGTGTTCCTCTGGAAATTCAAAGCGATTCTCTTCTTCGGCGCAACCAAGGGGAAA
>JANXQZ010000579.1 GCA_025353235.1 Bryobacterales bacterium | reverse complement strand
TGGAGACGACGCGTCCAAGTGGATGACCACCATCTGGCGCTTCGAATCGAACGGCTACCCGCGCGACCGCCTATTCGCCATCCGCTTCACCGATCCCGTTGCGCGCGCCAGCGACGACACGCCCATGCCGCATCACTCCAGCACCATCGACCAAGCGAGTCAATTGAGCGCGGAAGTAGCTCGGGTTCTCATAACCACCGGCGCGCCCAAAGTTATCCTCGTTGGAAGCAGCCGGGGCGGCCTGACCATTCGCAACTACCTCAAGAACGCGGGCGGGGCGGCAGTAGTATCGCAAGCGATCCTATGCGGAGCGCCCAATCATGGCGTGTTCGCCGTCGAGCAGATGACCGGCAACGAATTCAACGGCAAGGGCAAATACCTGGCCGCTCTCAACGCTGGGAGGGAAACAGCAGCCGGGGTTCAGTTCTTGACGATTCGCAGCGATCACAACGACAAGTATGCCCAGTCCGAAGGCCGCGCGGCGGGCCTTCCGATCAAAGACACTGGCGTGACAGCGGAAGGTCCGGCCCTGGCGGGTGCGGAGAACGTGGTGCTTCCGGGCCTCGACCATCGAGAGGTAGCCTTCGACGCAAGGGCCTTCGCAGTGATGTATCGCTTCATCATGGGGAAAGATCCAGAGACGGATATTGTGGCGGAAGCGGCACCTGCGATCAGCGGACTGGTGACGGGGTTTGCGGCCGGAGCGCCTACCAATTCGCCGGCAGCGGGGGTGCGGCTTCGGATTTTCGCTCTGTCAACGGGATCCGCTGCCCGCGACGGGGAGCCTCTCTACCACCGTACGACGGACGAGACTGGCGCGTGGGGTCCGGTTGCCGTGAATCCCAAGCTGAACTATGAGTTCGAGCTTACGAGCCTCTCGGCAACGATTCGGTATTTCCGGTCTCCCTTCGCTCGCAGCAGCGCTTACGTGAACCTGCGTTTCCGGCCCCTGTTGCCAGCCGATAACATGACGGAGCCGTCCATCACGGTGATGCGTCCGCAAGGTTATCTCGCAAAGGGCCGCGATGCCGTGCTGGTGGACGGTAAGGAGTACGATGGCCTGCAGCCGGGCGTTCCAACGGTGGATGAGTTTAAGCTCAAGGGCTTGACGGCCGCCAAACAAGGAATCGAGATCCGCTTGCGAGATGAGCGAGTCTTTGCGCGTCCGGCGAAGCCTGGCCAAGCCGAACTGAGTATTGCAGAGTTCAGCCGCGATTAATTTCCTCGATCGGAACCGCACGCCGCGAACCCGGATTGCCACTCGCGCCGCCCGTGACCTTCCAGGCAAGCTTCTTGTTAAGCCAATAGTTCCAGACTGTCACCACCACAATCGCGATGGCGTTCGCTTCATAGCGGTTCATGCCGAAAGAATTGAACTCAATATTCAGTAACCCCACATTCAGGACCAGCCCCATTCCGCAGATCATGTTGAACTTGAGGAGGCGCTTAACCCACTGTCCGGGAGCGTCCTGCAGGGCGGCTTCGCGGAACGTCCAAACGTCATTCCACAAAAAGTTGTTCAGGATCGCCAGCTCGCTTGCGATCAGCTTGCTGCGGGTAAGGCCCCAGCCGAGTCGTGCAGGGTCGCTCAACATATATAACACCGCCATGTCGATGATCACACCGCTCATCCCCACCACGGCGAAACGGGCAAATTGGGCGGACGGGAGCCTCGCCCAGCGCAGACGAAGCAAGTGCAACAAATATTCGAAGTACAAATGGGAAGTGATCTTGCTTTCACCCTTGTCGCGTTCGCGGAAGACGTAGCCCACCTCGCCGATCCATTGAACATCCCCGCGCGCAAGCACTTCCAGCAGGATCTTGTATCCGAGGGGGTGCAGCGCCCTGCCCCCGATTGCCGAGCGGCGAATCAAGAAGCAGCCGCTCATGGGATCGCTGAGGCGTCCTAAAACATCGGGTAGAATCAGCAATCCGAGAATCTGGGCGCTCCGCGAAAGCACGCGCCGCAGAAAGCTCCAGTCGCTGACCCCTCCGCCAACGATGTGCCGGCTGCCTACCGCCAGATCCGCGCCTCGTTCGATCTCGGCCCACAGTGCTGCGGATATCTCAGGGGGATGCTGAAGGTCGGCATCGATCACGCCTAGAACATTGCCGCGAGCTGCTTGCCAACCGCGGATGATTGCGGTTGCCAATCCCCGTTCCCCTTGGCGGCGAATCACGCGTACCTGGGGATACACCTCAGATAGTTCCAGCGCGACTTCCCAAGTCCGGTCGGGGCTATCGTCGTCCACCACGATCAGTTCATAGCGGCCCGAGAGCTTGCGGTCGAGCATGGATGTCAGCATGTCGATCATGGCCGGCACGTTAGCGCTTTCGTTGTAAGTCGGCAGCACCAGGGAAAGCTTTACGACAGAGTCCGAACTCGGCGCGGATGGGATGACGAGCGGTCCCGAAGGACAAGGGAGAAGAGACTGCATTCCTGAATTCAGTATTGCCGATCAGGCGTGAAATTGCGTTGGTAAATTCGTACTGCACCGTTACTGGCGGCAAGGGATAGCCAAGAGGGTAATTCTCCTCGCAGAACGCCCCGGAGAAAGCTCGAGTCTTCTTGGACGCGGCCGGCGCGCAAGTCCATTCCGGGGTAAAGCACCAGGTAGCGAATGCCAAAACGCTGCATGCTCTCACGTACTGATTTCTCGTTCCAAACCGCATCGCTGGTGCTACTTTCGGATAGTCCCAGGGTTTTGCGGTCTAGGGCATAGCCAGTTGCTTGGGGATTGGAGGCGAACAGGGGCTGGTCTCTAAGCACGATGCGATCCAGCGAGTCAATGAGAGGTACGCCTTTCTCGTCTGCTTTGTTGAAAGCAGCCAAGACTTGCTGGTGCGACGGAACGGGATGATAGCGGACCACCATTGCATTCGAGATCACGTAAGCCACAGTGGCGGCCACTAAGCCAATTTTCCACAGACGCGCCTCCTTGGCTGCATGGGCGGCAAAGTCCCAATCCCAGGGGCTGAGATACATGCACAGAAGCAGGAATAATTCAGGGATCACGGGGTACAGCATGCGCGGCCCAAAAGAAATGACGCTGAAGATTCCCATGTAAGTAATGCCGGCCATATAGGTTATGACCACGGTGCCCAGTAGCAAATAGGCTTGCCGGCTGTCTTGATGGATCGGGTGGCCACGGAAGTAAAGCAGGCACGCGAGGGCGACAGCGATAGCGCAAAACGTAAACACTAGAATGCCTATGCGTCCAGTGGGACCGTTTCCGAAAACGACATGGTAGACAGAAACGAAGAAAGCCTTGAGGACCGCTGGCACTGGGTGAAAGGCATGTTTTGTGTTCCCGCCCTTCCACGTGCCCGTGAGCAGGAAGTTGCGCAGCATGATGGATCCCGTCATGAGCGACGCGATCCCCATGGTAATCAGGCCGTGGGCAAAGTCCCGGCGGCGTGCCAGGATCCAACTCAGGACGAAGAACAAGCCCGCGCCAAGCACGATGAACAGCCCGGCATAGCGGACCCAGAATGAAGCACCAACCAGAAACCCGGCCAGCACCGAACTGAATGGCCCCCGTGCCGCAAGCAACGCCACTGCAGCACCTAAGACGATCGCCGTGAAGAGAGACTCGGTGAGGATCGAAATGGCGAAGCGCAGGGAATATTCGTTGAAAAGGATACACGCGATCAGCAGGCGAGCCATCATCGGGCCGAGCCTTAGAAGGTTTGCGGCCCACACGCTTAGCAGAAGTGTGACAAAGTACGAGCCCATCGAAATCGCCAGGGCTGCGCGCGGAAGGCTGAGGCCGAATCTTGCCAGGGTGGCGATCAGGATGGGGTAACCAGGCGGGAAAGTCGTGAGGGGAGCCGGGAGTGTGCCATGCGCACGTTCGGTATCGAAATAAACGAGTGGTGTTTCTATCTTCCCAAACCGCAAAAGGTCGCCCGCGGTAGCGACGTATTGGTAGCTGTCATCTGCCCAGTCGGTCCCGGAGTGGACCAGCACGATGACCGTTGCCGCCAATGCAAGCAGGCACCATAAGAGTGTTCCCGGGAGCCCGATTAGCGATTTCGACAAACCCTCATTATACGAAAGCCTACGTCACTGGTATGACAGTGAAAACGGTCATTCATGTCAAGGCAGAGCTTCGAAAAGTTCTCCTTTGGGGTGACCAGCATTTCGCTGGCTCACCCTGTTCTGTACGGTTACCTCATCATCGAAAGGTGCTCAGCTCACCGCAGAACCAGCGAATTGAAAAACAGCTTGAAATTCTGATAGCTCTGCGCCCGATACTGCGGACGCATTCCAAACAGAACAATGCGTCCTTTTCCCATCGGGTAATCCACCAGAGCGACCCGCCCTTCCAAATATTTCGCGCCCAGCAGCCATCCGCTGGCGAGCACATTTCCCTTCGGATAACGCGCCACAACGCGCCCTGGACTACCCTTTGGAAGCTCCCACGCCGGGCTCCCTTCGTTCCAGATCGCAATATCGGCTGGCACTCCGTAACAAAGCGGGCTGGCAGCATCCAGCGTTGCATTCAGCAAGGAACCAGGCGAGTAAAAGTCGCGATTGGCAACCCCTCGCACCGAATCTTTGGCCTTCACCCCAAGTTGATCCAGAGCATACTCGCTGGAATGATTGAGAAAGACCAGCGTCCCTCCCTCCGATGCAAAGCGCTTCAAACTCTCGGCCGCCGCTGCGCCCAATCCCCCGACGTACTGCTCCGGCATGGTGCCAGTTTTAAATCCCTCAGTAATCGTGCTGGCCGGCTGGTCAGGAAATACAATCACGTCGTAGCGCTGCCGCAGGTTGCCGAGGGTGATCTCGGGATTCGGCACGTTGCGGTAATCAAAGGCGAAGTTTTCGAGCAGCCAGCGCGTCCACCCCTCGTCCATCGCCGGCAGGTAGCTTCGATACAGTCCGATCCGCGGCTTCTTGACTTCCACGAGGTTAGGTTTCGATTGGGGGAAGAAGTCGCCGGTAGCCGGGTCGCGCCAGATCGATGCGCCTGACTTCCAGAGCCGGTTTACAGTCCGCCAGGACTCGATATCGGCCGCCTGAAATCCGCCGTTAGGAGCGCGAATCACCGGTTCGAATTGAAATTCGGAGACCTGCGATAGCGGCGTCCCGCCAAAAGGCTGCTCAACGGTATCCACGACGACCCCCATCAGCAGAGGCAAGGTTTGCGCGGTCACGTCGTACGGTCGTTTCGGCGGACCGCCTGGGTACAGACGCAGGTCCGGGTAGTGCTGCCGC
>JANXQZ010000564.1 GCA_025353235.1 Bryobacterales bacterium | reverse complement strand
GTTCCGGTGACTCCCAGCACTCCAGCGGGCACGCTTGGAATTACGGAGACTCCTTTCACCCGTGCAACGCTTAGCTCTGCCGAGTTAACCCGCATCACCACCCTGTGCGGATTCATTCAGATCACGGGCAGCGGATTTGGTCTCTGCAGATCCTGCCGTCTCGGCGGCCTCGGGGCCGATCGGCAATAAGAGAAGTCTAGTTCGAATTCCAACAGCGCGGATTGCCGGGATGAACGCCCGGAAGTCCGCGCTGTTGTATTTACGCTTAGTCCATTTAGACTATTTAAGCAATCTCCTCCCCGGTGCTATCATCCCGTTCGGAGGATCTATTCCTGCACCATCAAAAACTTCTATCGGCCGTTTTGGCTGGATTAATTCTTACCTTTAGCGCTGCAGCCCAGGCCCCAGTGTCTCCAGCCTTCACTAAAGGTTTCTTTCAAGGCTTGGGGGCAACCCCGCAGTTGACCATAGCAGCGGACGGCACCACTACCGCTACTTTAAGGTTCTCCATCACGAACCTCAACATAGGCACTCCGCTCACCGCTATCACTTTCACGGATACCTTACCTCCAGGCTTGCTAGTCGCCAACCCGGCGGGCATCGTTGGAACGTGCGGGGCGGGGGTTTCGCCTGTGGCAACTGCTGGCGGAAACACGATCACCTTAACAGGCGGAGTTCTTGGTACGGGGGCTAATTGCCAATTCGTAGTGAACGTCATCGCTCCTACTACGACTGCTCCCGGGCTTCTGGTCAACAGTACGGTGCTCGGCTCCGTGGCGAACGGAGTTAATCTAGCCCCAGTCGGTGCAAACGCCTCGATCACAGTAACAGCCCTGCCCGCGCCGACCCTGACGAAGGCATTCTCCACCGGTGTTGGCGGATTTATCCCTGTCGGGGGCGCCACCACCTTGACACTGACCCTCAATAACCCGAACGCCGGTGCCATCACCGGCCTGAATTTCACAGATGTCTTACCTGCCGGCCTGATCTTCGCGTCACCCGCCGCAGTGACGACCAATTGCCTCGGCAATGTAGTAACCACCCCGCCCAACCAGATTGTCTTCACCGGCACCTCTTTGGCCGGAAACGCAAATTGCACCATCAGCCTGCAAGTGATCGGCACAGCACCTGGCGTGCTGACCAACACTACCAGCACGGTAACCTCGACGAACGCCTTGACAGGTGGCGTCGCAACGGCTCAGACCACGGTGATTCCGCCCGACGCATTTCAAGTGCGCTATGAGTCGAATTTGGCGATTGGGGACAGCGTGGTTAACATCACCAACGCCGGATCCAGTTCCACCACTGCGCTCCCGATCCAAAACGGGAACCTCTGCGTCAACGCTTATAACTTTTCCCCCGACGAGCAGTTGGTTTCCTGCTGCACGTGCTTGGTTACCCCGAACGGACTCGCTTCCCTGTCGGCCAATAACGACTTGGTCAATAACACTCTGACTCCAGGACGGCCGACGTCCATTGTTACCAAGCTGCTCGCATCCTCGCAAGCTACTTGCAATGCCTCCACCGTGACTCCAGCCAGCATCGCTGCCGCCGCCGGTTTAGTGGCTTTTGGAACCACCATTCATGCGCTTCCGGCGACTGGAACCACTCCGGCCGGCACGTTTGCAGTCACGGAGACTCCTTTCACGCAGTCTGTGCTGAGTCCTGCTGAATTGACTCGCATCACCACCCTGTGCGGATTCATTCAGATCACCGGCAGCGGCTTCGGTCTCTGCAGATCCTGCCGCCTAGGCGGACAGGGAGCCGATCGGCAGTAACAGAACTCCAGCACCAAGGCACACAGCGCGGATGGTCGGAATAACGCCGACCATCCGCGTGTTTTGTTTTAGGTTAGTCACCTAGGCTACGGGTGGA
>JANXQZ010001166.1 GCA_025353235.1 Bryobacterales bacterium | reverse complement strand
CCAAACACCGCTCCATAGAAGTTTCCATCAGCGCCTTGGATTGGCGAGGAATTCGGTCCGCTTCCATCGCCAGTGTTGGTGAAATTGATCACCGAATCTCCGATCGCCAGGTTTGCCGTGTAGCGGACCTGGAAGAGTTCGCCCACAAAGATGTTCGCGGAGGCGAAGACAGGATCCCCATTGTTGGATATGGCAATCGCGGTATTGATAGCAGGTCCGTCGATTGTACCGTTAACGTTCACGGTCACTGTGCAAGTTGCGCCCGGTGCCAGAGTCCCGCCGAGGACAGCATTTACATTGCTGTTCAGCGTAAGAAACATGCCGGCGCACGTGTTGATCAAACCGAGCGGCGTCGCGAACGACAAACCGGCTGGCAAGATATCCACCACATTGACAGCGAGCGGGACTGTGGGATTCGGATTCGTAAGCGTAAGAGTGACTGTTGTGGTCCCGTTCAAGCCGACGGTGGCGGTTCCGAAAGCCTTCGTAAGCATCACGAGCAAGGGCGCATTTACTTGAAGATTTGCGGTCGCCGTGTTGCCAAGTCCCTGAGTGATATCTTTAGCCTGCACCGTGTTGGTCTGCAGGCCGATATTATTCCCTTGTACAAGCACGGTGAAAGTGCACGAGCCGCCTGGGCCGAGTACGGTCGAATTCAGACCGACGGTGGTCCCGCCAAGGGGTTGCGGCAACGCCCCCAAAAGCTGATCCCACGCCAGTGCATGACGAGCTCTGGGTTCCGGTAGCTGCGAGCAAGAGACCGGCACCTACGGGAAAGGCGTCGGGGAATGTGACCCCCAACAGCGAATTGATTGCATCCGGGTTGGTGACGGTGAACATCAACGTTGAGGTTGCTCCAGCCGTAATCGTTGCCGGAGTAAACGTCTTGCTGACGCTCGGGGGATTTGCAGCGGCCAAGATCATCGTTGAGAAAAAGGTAGCGCAGGCGAACTGGGATATTTGTCGTTTGAGTAAATGCAAAGCGGTCCTCTGATAAAGTAGCGCTTTCCCTAGTTGGCTTCACGCGATGACAAGAGTATCATGTAATCTTCCAAGAGACAGTAGTCATTTTGATTACGAATGAGACCGTCACTGGAAATACTACGGACTCGAGAGAAAGAAAAGGCCGAGCGACGCGGCTTGCCCCGTCGCTCGGCCTGATTCAATAGACTGAGTACTTCGCGATAATTCTAGGTAAAGTGCCTCGCTATTGCTTCACGCCGCCCAGGCCGCCCAAGCGACAGGACTTGCAGATTCCGAAACCGCTCCCGGTGATCTGGATAAACCCGCAGAGCGTTGTGATGCGAGTCAACTCCGCTGCGCTCAGCAGGGCTGGCACGAAGCGCGTTTCCGTGATCCCGAAGGTGCCCACAGGGCTTCCGACCGTGACCGGCAGAGGATGAATCGTGGTGCCCCAGGCAGCCAGACCGTTCGTCAACGGATTTGCCGGCGTGCCTGCCGTAGATGCATCGCAGGCTGTCGTAGCTCCCGTGCCGGTGGTGGCAAGCAGTTTCACTACGATGGAAGTCGGCCTGCCAGGCGTTAGCGTGTTGCTGGTTAAGTCGTTGATCGCCGAAAGCGAATCAAGTCCGTCGGGGGTGACCAAGCATGAGCAACAAGAGACCAATTGCTCGTCAGGCGAGAACGCATAAACATTCACGCACAAGTTGGCGTTTTGGACGGGTGCGCCAGCGACTGGAGCCGCCGGAACAGGGACCCGAAGGCCTTCGCCAGTGTTGGTGAAGTTGATCACCGAATCTCCGATCGCCAGATTTGCCGTATAGCGGACCTGGAAGGGCTCGCCCACAAAGATAGTTGCACGCGCCGAGTTAGACAGTCCGGCGGTAGAGCCGGCCAGCGAAAAGTTCGTTGCGGGTCCATCAATGGTACCCGTCACGTTCACCGTTAAAGTGCAACTTCCGCCAGGCGTCAGAGTCCCGTTAAAATCAAATTCTAAGCGGTTGGTCAGCATGACAAAAATGCCGCCGCAGGTATTAATTAACCCGTTCGGCAACGCGAACATCAAGCCAGCAGGCAACAAGTCGCCCACATTGACATCTAGTGGCACCGTGGGATTCGGATTCATCAGCGTAAGGGTCACGGTTGTGAGCCCGTTCACGCCTACTGTGGCGGTCCCGAAAGATTTCGACAGAACGGGCGGCAAGGGCGCGTTCACTTGAAGTGTTGCGATTCCAGGGGTCCCGGCTCCCAGCACGGTATCCGAAGCGGTAACGGTGTTATTCAATGTGCCAGCGGCTGTCCCTTTAACGAGGACTGTGAACGTGCACCCGCCGCCGGGGCCGATTACAGTGGAGTTCAGACCGACGGTAGTCCCTCCCAGCGTTGCGGCCACGCCTCCGAAAGCCGAGCCAACTCCCGTGCAGGACGCAGTCTGAGTTCCAGTTGCGGCGAGCACAAGATTGGCGGGAAAGGTGTCGACGAAGGTGACGCCCGTGAGCGGAGTTCCCACATTCGGGTTAGTGACCGTGAACATCAACGTCGACGTTGCGCCAGCCGTAATGGTGGCCGGAGTAAATGCTTTCGTTACGCTTGGCGGAGTCGGAGCGCCGAGCAAAATGGTTGAGAGATAGGTCGCGCAGGCGACCAGGGATATTTGTGGTTTGAATAAAGACAAAGCGATCCTCCGTTAAGTAGCGCTTTGCCTAGTTGGCTTCACGCGATGTCAAGAGTATCATGTAATCTCAC
>JANXQZ010000396.1 GCA_025353235.1 Bryobacterales bacterium | reverse complement strand
GCCGCCGGACCGGATGCCGCAGAGAGCACGCGATACTTCTCGCCATAATGCTTCCGCAGGTCGCGCTCCACAGCTCGCAGAACTTCCGGATCGTCATCGACGGTCAGCAAAACGGGTTTGGCCATGAATCTGTCCCTATTTTACTGCGGCATCTCTTCACGGTCGCCATGGCTGGGCGGTTCCGATGTAACGACGATCTCAAGATCGCGCTTGGACCGATTCTGCATTCGGTGCCGCGAGCCTGGCGGGACAAGCGCCCCTTCGCGTTCATGCAGAACCAGGACGCGGCCCTCCACCTCGAGAGACGCGTCTCCCGCCAGCACATAGAAGAACTGCTGCGCTTTGTGGTGCAGATGCCGGGTCTCGCTCGTCCCGGGGGGCATCTTTTCTTGAATGACGTTGAGGCGGTCATTTTTGACGAGGTACCAGCCGTCGCAGCAGTCGCCCCAGCGATAATGTTCGGCGGTCTGTAGGCTGATTACGCTGACCGGCGCACAAAAGGCGATGAACGCGAACACGAGAATAAGCGGAAATCGGAACAAAGACATGGCGGCCTCCTTTCTAAGTTACAACGATGTTATTGCAGTTTTATTCGGAAGCCAAAGCACTCTAAAGCAGTCTACTAATCGAGAGAAGGAGAACATATGAGAGCTCTTTGCTGGCATGGAAAAGAAGATGTTCGGGTTGACACCGTCCCCGACCCCACTATCGTCAACCCTGGCGACGCCATCGTGAAAATTACATCCACTGCGATCTGCGGATCGGATCTTCACTTATACGACGGCTTCATGCCAACGATGGAAGCGGGCGACGTGCTCGGCCATGAGCCGATGGGCGAAGTAGTGGAGGTTGGAAGCGCAGTTAAGAAGTTGAAGGTGGGAGATCGCGTGGTGGTTCCGTTCACCATTTCTTGCGGCGATTGTTTCTTCTGCAAGAAGCATTTGTATTCGCTGTGCGATACTTCCAACCCGAATGCAGAAATCGCTCGCAAAGCCATGGGCCAATCCCCCGCAGGCCTGTTCGGGTTTTCCCACATGCTCGGCGGATTTGCCGGCGGTCAGGCGGAGTATCTTCGCGTACCGTTTGCGGATGTGGGTCCGATTAAGGTTCCTGCCGGGTTGCCCGACGAGAAAGTTTTGTTCCTTTCGGACATTTTCCCCACCGGATACATGGCGGCGGAAAATGCTGGAATCGAACCGGGGGATACGGTCGCCATTTGGGGCTGCGGGCCTGTGGCACAATTTGCCATTCAAAGCGCCTGGATGTTTGGCGCTGGGCGGGTGATCGCGATCGACATGGTTGCCGAGCGTTTGCGCATGGCAGAAAAGTGGGGCAAGGCCGAAACCATCAACTTCGATAAAGAGAAGGTTCAGGACCGTTTGATGGAGATGACCCACGGTCGCGGACCGGACCGTTGCATTGATGCCGTAGGAGGTGAAGCACACGCCAGCGGAACGGTTGACGCGGTGTATGACAAAGTGAAGACCGCCCTGATGCTGGAGACCGACCGGTCTCACGCTCTTCGCGAGGCGATCATGTGCTGTCGGAAAGGAGGGACAATCTCGGTTCCGGGCGTATATGTCGGCCTGCTCGACAAGTTTCCATTTAGCGCAGCCATGAACAAGGGGCTGACTTTCAAAATGGGACAGACCAATGTCCAGCACTACACTGAGCCGCTGCTGAAGAAGGTTGAATCCGGCGAGATTGATCCTTCGTTCGTGATCACCCATACCGTGGGGCTGGAAAAAGCTCCTGAAATGTACAAGACTTTCCGCGATAAGAAAGACGGCTGCATCAAAGTTGTGCTGAAGCCAGCCGCTTAAATCCATGGCGGGATTGTGTGATAACATGGCCGAGACTTGAAACCCAACCGTGCTGTCATGCTTCCCGTGCTGGTCCTGGTAGCGATCAACATTCTGAACTTCTATGACCGCAATGCTCCCGGCGCGTTGGTTGAGCCGATGCGCAAGGAGTTCGGCCTATCGGACACCCAGATCGGGTACATGGGCAGCGTCTTCATTTGGATTTACGCGATTGTGGGTGTTCCGTTTGGACGCATAGCGGATACGTGGAGCCGGAAGAAGCTGCTCGCATTCGGCGTTATCTTCTGGACTGCTCTCACAGCGATGGCCGGGTTGGCGACCAGCTACCCGATGCTGCTCATGTCCCGCATGGGTGTCGGTATTGGGGAAGCAGTGTGCGCGCCGACTGGTACCAGCTGGCTGGGCGACTTGTTTCCCGCAGCCCGCCGCGCGCGCGTGCTCGCTCTGTTCATGCTGGGTGTTCCCGTCGGGGGAGCGCTGGGATTTTTCTTCAGCGGTCCCATCGCGCAAGCATTCGGATGGCGCACTGCGATGGTGGTCGCGGCCTTGCCAGCAATTTTGCTGGTGCCTGCTCTGTTCATGTTGCAGGAACCGGAGCGCGGCGCGTCGGAAGGTATTCCGGCGAGCAAACAACGCGTGTCATTTAGGGACGTGTTGGCCATTCCCACGCTGTGGTGGATCATTGCCTCGGGCGTTTTTCTTAATTTCAACATGTACGCGATTGGAAGCTTTCTGCCTGCTTTCTTAGCGCGGGTGCATGGGCTGTCGGTTTCCAAATCCGGCATCGCGACTGGGTTCACCTACTTGATCGGGGGAGTTTGCGGGGGTGTGATGGCGGGTTACCTAGGCGATAGAATCGTTCAGAAGCACAAGGGGGGCAGGCTGTTCATTGCTGCGGTGATCGCGGCTGTGGGCGCTCCGTTCGCGTACTTTGGAATCGTGCAGCCGGCAGGATCTATCGTGCTCGCGCTGGCATGTTTGACTGTGGCTTACGGCGCGCTGAACACTTACTACGGATTGGTTTACGCATCCATTCAGGACATTGTGGCGCCCACGCAACGCGGTCTGACCATGGCCGTTTACTTCATGGCGATGTATTTGTGCGGTGCTTCGATGGGTCCGCTGTTAACGGGCAGTTTGAGCGATCGGCTCGCGCGGCGCTCGATGGTGCTGGCGGGAGCGGACAAGATGACCGAAGCGTTCAAGGCGATCGGCCTGCAACAGGCGATGTTGATTATTCCGGTTCTATCGCTGGCGTTGGCGGTGGTGCTTTACTTCGGCTCTCGGACAATCACCCGCGATTTGGAACGTCGAGCCGCTGCCGCATGACCGCTCGCTGATGGTCACGGCCCGGTTAGGGCGCGGTGGGTCCCGCAAGCCGCTTGTACGCCTTGACGGCGGCATTCTGGAATTCCCACGCGTCGGGGTCATCTCGCGCAGGCGGGTCTGCGTACTCGAGCATCAGTGCGTATCCTTGAAAGAGCGCGCGGGCGATAATCCTGGGACCATGCACCTCAAAGCGGGAATATTTCCGATACGCTTCGCGCAAGGCAAGGTCGGCCAAAGCGGGATCAATTTCCATGGCTATTTCACCACCAGCTTCTCTACAGATTGATTGTCGTAGGAATCAGTCACGCGGACCGCGACGGTCTGTTCGCCGGAGCCTTGCCGATCCAGCGTAATTGCGTACTCCGCCTCAGGTGCATCGGACAGCTTGGTCCTGGGCTCAACCAGAATCCAATCTCCGCCGTTTATGGAATACTCAGCGCGGTCGATATTACTTCGACCGTCAGTTGCCTTCCAGCGAAGCTCCACTCGTCCGCCGTTCGGAATAGCTGCGAGATTCGTGATACGAGGCGGCGTGTTATCGATCAGGAATGGGTCGCATACCAAGCTGGCCGAGAGCGCCTGGGCTGGGATGTTGCCGGGCGAATCCGACGCGGTGACACGTAACACGTACTCGCCATCGGGGAACGCGGTGCTATCCCAAGTCAGGTATTTCTCCCGAACCTTATCCTTCAGCAGCTTCCAGGAAGTTTCTCCCACCCCGCGGATTTCCACCGTATAGAGGAGCCCGTCGCCGTTCTCGTCCGAAGCGGTCCAACGGGCGCCCAGCATACCCTTCGCATAGGTCAACGAGGAGGAAGTGCTGGCATCCGCACTTGAGGATGACGGGCGTTTCCGTTGTCCCATAGGGGGCAGCGTGAACGATTGAGGAAGCGAAGATGGGCTGGTCACGGTCGGGGACGGAGATGGAAATTTGTAGTTCGGCGGAGTGATCTCGACATCCTCCACCACCGGAGCAATATTCTTCGGCAAGTAGGCAATCTCGACTGAGGCAATCTCGGCCGATCCGGATAGGTCCGCCTTGTACTGCAGGAACCGGGCGGAAGGCGAGGCGATTCGGCCATCCCCTCTCAGAGGCTCCCATGCACTCCAATTTTCCTGGGGACGGCTGAGGTTCCCGCTTCGAGTGGTAATCTTGACCTGCTGCGCCGAACCCCGGAGCACCAACCGACCCCAATAGGCGAACGATCCTGCGTCCAGCGCTTCGCTTTCGAAACTGCCAGTCTTGGACGAGCCGTTTGCAATTTCGTAGACGCGGCCAATGTTGCCCGTGGCTGCGTACAGGTGCCCGTCGGCGGTGGACAGCAGCGTCGTAATCTGAGTAGGCGATGCGTCGATTAGCTCAGTATGGAGATGATTTGAATCCAAGCGATAGATCTTGCCGCGATTGCCAGTGGCGACCAAGGGTCGATTTTGCAAATCGAACCCAATTGCGTAGACGATATCTTGCGAGTTGCTAAACACTCGATGCGGTGAACCGTCCGACTCGATTCTATATACTTCAGATCCGCCGGAAATAGGCGCCGGGGGCGGAGCTAGCGAAGGCGGAGGACTGGAAGCCCGCACGGGTGCGGCGGTGGCAGGAGGGGGAGGGGTGGCCGGAGGCGGCGTCGGGGGCGTGCTGGTTTGTGATGAAACGGCGGATCTCGTCCCGACGCCCGCCGCATAAATCTCCCCGGTTTTCGCGACGGCAACGGCGGTGATCTCCCGTTTTGGCGTCTGGTACAAAACGAACCCAATTCCGCTGGCGGAGACGCGAAGGATCAAACCGCCCGGTTCCGTGCCCACAATCAAATTTTCTTGAGCATCGAGGGTTAGGGATCGAGCGTGGGTCTCTCCAGTCTTGAAGAACACGGAGCCCTTGCCGTCCCGCCCGACTCGGAAGATTTCCCCCTGATCTCCCGTGGCAACGAACAAATCACCGGCGTGGTTGAAGGCGAGGGCCCAGATGTACTTGGCGTGCGGATCGTAAAAAAGCTGCGCCTTGCCTTGCGGCGACACTTTATAAACCTTGCCATCGGGGTCAGTCGCGGCATAGATCTGCCCGTCCTTGCCCACGGCGATGGCGTGAATTTCCAGGCCATCCAATTCGGCCAGAGTTCTTCCCTTCCCGGAAGAGTCGATTTCAAACAACTTGCAAGTGCCGCTGCCTGAGCCGCCTCCTCCAGCGTATAGGTGACCTTTTCCATCCGAAGCCAGAGACCAAAGGTACGGCGTGGATGGATCGAATACGTCGCGAAACTCGGGCGCGAGATAAAGCCGACCGTCGCTGCGAAGCGATAAATTCGTCAGCGTGCCTTTTTCAAAGTCGGCTTGATCGGTGACCTGCCAAAAGCGTGTTTCGACGGCTCGAGAATTCACCGTCAGCGCCGTAAGGGCGAGAAGTAGCGCGAAAAAGTTTTTCATTCCCTCTATTTGACGGTGATCTTGAGCGAGTAGCTGCCACTCACCACTTGATCGAGCGCGATGCTGCCTTGCTCCACTGCGCTCTCGGGAGAGGTGCTGAATTGGCGGCTTGCCGAACGCCCGGTCTGCATTACGTTCATCACAGAAAGGGGCAGGCTCGGCATCGTCTTATCTTCGAAGTAAACCGTGGGGCGGGGCTCGATTAACGAGACATAGACCTGATTATTAGCTCGTTCCTGATTGAGCAGAGACACGGCTTGGGGTAGATCGATAAACCGGCTGGCGTTCCCGGCGGCGCTCTGCATCCTGTTCAAGGTCTCGGCATCGCTTAAGAGCACCCGATGCTCGCCCTTGGTCATGGTGGCGGGGATCTTCACCGTAAACTCGCGCTCCATTCTTTCCCCGCGGTACGGTCTCAGGAAGACCTTGACCGGCAATTGAGCACCGGCTTCCACTTCGCTGTTAGCAACCCAGGCGTTCTCGATAGTGGCCTGCTTGCGCTCGGGAAACAGGTCGATGATGGCGTTCACGCTTTTCAATTTGGGCGTGTGAACGGAGTTCAGGAAGAGGCGATTGAAATGGTCGCCCCACCAGCCGGCCAGCA
>JANXQZ010000395.1 GCA_025353235.1 Bryobacterales bacterium | reverse complement strand
ATCTCGACCACCCGGCCTACCTGAAGCCTGTATTCGGAAACGATCTAGGTCCCACGAACAACAACTACAAGAATTTCTCTCCAGTGGTCGGTTTCGCGTGGAATATTGACAAGACCGGGAAGACGGTGATACGCGGCGGTGCTGGAATTTTCTACGATACCGAGTTGCTTTACCGGCGGCTTCAGGAACGAGCATTCATCGGTCCTGTGGGCAACGGGCGCATTCAGTTCCCGTCCTCCGGCTTTGTCAATACTTTCCCGAACATTATCAGCATCAGCCGCGGCGGCGCTCCAGTCCCTGTCGGCGCACCCCTGCCCTCAGGCGAACTGCTGAATCTCACGCTGGGTCAGTTTAACCAGATTTACGCCCAGCAAATTGGCGCAATCACCGCCTCGCTGGCACCCAAGAATCTCACTGACCTGAGCATCCGCACCATCGATATCAACAAATCCGCAGCGCAGCTCTATCCCAAGGATTACCCCACGCAGCGCGGCTATCACTTCAATTTAGGCGTTCAACGGCAGCTTCGGCAGGACATGGTGCTATCGGTCGATTTAGTCCGGCGTGTTTTCGTGAATACGTTGCTGGGCGAGATTGACTTGAACCGCTATAGCCGATTCATCAATGGGGTCCGTTCGCCGGTGATCCCGGTTTGCTCAGCAGCTCAGGCCCACACGCCAGGAGTGGAATGCTCCAACGGGCCGATCACTTTCTGGATACCGGGAGGCCGTCAAGTGTACAACGCAGCCCTCGTGAAACTAGATAAGCGCTTCGCCGACCGTTACCAGTTCACGGCCTCCTACGCGCTCACGGATCAGCATGGATACAACGGCATTCTCGATAATGACCATTGGAATTCTAGCTGGGGTCCGCAGGGTGCCCGTCATATTTTGAATGTTTCGGGCATCGTCGATCTCCACTGGGGCGTGCAGCTCGGCGTGATTTCGTCCAGTTCCTCTAGAGGTCCAGTGACTGCTTTCGTCGACGGTGTTGATCTGACCGGCAGCGGCGTCTCGAGGACGGCGCTGCCCGGCATCCCGATTAATGGTCTGAACCGCGGCTATGGCAAGGCCGATTTGGAGAAGGCTGTAGCGAACTGGAACACTAACATCGCTGGCAAAAAAGACGCTCTCGGCAAAGTGGTCCCGCAGATAGTGCTCCCGCCCGGCTATCAGTTGGGAGACAGCTTCAATTCGCAGGACATCCGCCTGACGAAGGTCTTTACTTTCCACGAAAGGTATAAGCTCTCCGTTTTTGGAGAAGGCTTCAATATCCTCAACATCGCCAACTTGGGCGGCCGCAGTTTCAATGTGGATCAAGTGCGCCCGGGTCAGACGTTCTCCTTCGGACAGGCCAATTCGCGGGCTGGCCAAGTCTTCGGATCAGGCGGCCCGAGAGCGTTTCAGATCGGCGGTCGATTCCAGTTCTAAGCCTGCCATTGTTTTAACCGCCAGCGACCACGCATCCAGCGTGATCGCTGGCCTGTTTGGTCTTCCGGATCGGGTAAACTGAAGAGTTGCCATGAGAAACGAACCGCAAGCAGCAGCTCCAGCCCACACGTTTCAAAGCGTTAAGGAAATCGATGCCCACGCCAGGGACCGCATGGATAAGGCGATCGTGGCCTTTCAGCACGATATGTCGAGCATCCGTACGGGCCGCGCGTCTATCAGCGTGCTCGACAACATTCGCGTTGACTACTACGGGACCCCGACGCCGCTGAACCAAGTCGCCACCCTGCATGTCCCCGAGCCGGGCCTGATCACGATCCAGCCCTGGGATACTTCCCAAATTGCGCCCATCGAAAAATCGATCCGCACCTCGGATTTGGGCTTAAACCCGGGCAACGACGGCAAGGTGATTCGGGTCCCGATTCCGCCCCTCACCACTGAGCGCCGCAAGGACCTGGTGAAGAAGCTGAACCACGTTGCAGAGGACCATCGAGTCGCTCTCCGCAACGTTCGCCGCGATGCAAACGAGCATGTGAAAAAGCTGATCAAAGATAAGCTCATCAGCGAAGACGACGACCGTCGGGCGCACGAGGAAATTCAGAAGCTGACGGACGGCTACATCCAGAAGCTCGATCAAGCCGCCAAGATCAAGGAAAAAGAAATCCTCGATATTAAGTAGGCAAGGCCGAGTACACTTTCCTGCCGCTCATGTAGGTTTCGAGCACGCTGATGTCGCGCTTTTTTTTGTCATAACGAAAGCGGACGAGGTCGGCGCGTTCGCCTGGCGCTAAGCTGCGTTGTCGCGAAGCGATCCGTCCCACGCGCGCTGGATTGCGTGTTGCCATCGTGATCGCATCTCGCAGACTCAGGCCCGCAATCTTCATCAGCATGGAGATTGCCCGGTCCATCTGCAAAGCCGAACCGGCCAGGCGCGTCCCTCCCAGCAGACGCACGCTGCCATCGGGATGCAGTTCCACCTCCACCTCGCCCAATTTGTATCGCCCTGGAGCGCAGCCTGCAGGCATCACCGCGTCGGTGACAAGCAAGCAACGCTCAACCCCTTTGGCCCGCAGCGCGACCTTCAAATAAGAAGGCGCGAGGTGGATGCCGTCGACGATAAAGCTGGCCGCCAAACGATCCTCCGCGAGCTGATCCCAAATGTAATTCGGATGGCGCGGCAAGACGGCGTGGGCTCCGTTGCCTAGATGAGTAGAGAGCGTAGCGCCCGCAGCTACAGCGGACTGTATTTGTTCCGTGGTGGCCTTGGTATGACCGATGCTAACCACCACGCCTTCGGAAATCACGCTGTCGATGAACTCAATGGCTCCGGGCCATTCGGGCGAGATCGTGATAAGCCGGATATGGCCTTGAGCGGCCTCCTGCATGCGATGAAATTCGCCGATATCGGGAGGCCGTACCCAGCGCAAGGGATGGGCTCCGCGCGGACCGTCTTCTGGTGAAATGTACGGACCTTCGACATGAAACGCCTCCATCGCAGCGCCTTCGGGAATCGCGTCCTTGGCTGCCGCGAGGTTTGCGAGAGCACCTGCCATGTCATCAGGCGATCCGGTGATCACGGTAGGAAAGAAGCGCGTAACGCCGGTCTTGAAGATTGCTTGGATGGAGCGCCCAATCTCATCGGGGCGGGAATGAGGCGAACAATAATCCACTCCGGCGAATCCGTTAACTTGCAGGTCGATAAAACCTGGCGCGATGTAAACTTCTTCGAGCGCGGGAGCGAACGCCGGGTCCACTCCATCGATGAGCGATTGATAGGAAATTTCGATGTGTTCGCCACTGATGGAATCGATGCCGTTACATTTCATCTGGTCAAGGGTTTATGCACAAGTTTCCCACAAGCAGCAGCTCTAAGTGTATAAAGCAGTATAGCGAAATAGCTGTTGAAAACCGCGATTGCTGCGCATATTGTTCTGGCTTTGAAACCATCGCGCTGCTACAGTTTCAAACAGATCTCCGCGGGTGCGGGATTGGCGGGAATCTCGGGGGAGGTGGCCGCTAAGATCGTACTCGCGGATCGGTCTCTCCCTCCTTTTATTCCCTCAGTCTTTCACACAACTCCCTGGACAAGCTTTTATAACGGCAGGTTGTTTCCCTGCGGCAGATTGGCAATCGGCACGTGGTCGATTAACAATCGACCGCAGATTGGCAATCTGCCCTACAAACCTGCCCGCCCCAGCGTGGAACCGATTGCTCGCGCGAATCGAGTTAGCAGGTCATGATTCACCGCACTCGTGTCAATGCCCGCTGTTCGCGCGGCCGCGTCCACGTCGGCGCCATCATGCAGCGCACTAAGCAGCGCCTCCGCCTGAGCGCCCGTGATCCCAAGTCCCCTGGCGACATAATCGCCGAAGCGCTCGCCAGTGTTTTGCGTCACGCCTTGGTCTTCCAGCAGCTCCTGAACGCCCTTAATAACTTCCGCGCTGATCATGTGTTCTCCTCACGTGGTTAGATCTTTCTGCCGACCTTTCGCTACACTCCCCGTCCGCATCTGCTATAAAAGGATGCAATGAAGAAAGCGTTCTACGGGTGGTGGATCACACTAGCCTGCGTCGTCACCTTTGGCCTGTCCACCGGGCTGCCCTACTACACGAAAGACTTCTTCTACGATTATTACGCCCGCGATTTCGGCTGGTCGCGATCCCAGATCACTCTCGGGTTTCCTATTGCGGCGCTGCTCACCATCTGGGCCGGACCACTCCTCATCCACCGTTTCAGCCCCCGCAAGCTGATCCTGATCGGCACCGGTCTCACTTTTGTCGCGCTCACCGGCTTCGGGCTAATGGGGCCGTCGCTAACCGTGTACTATCTCCTGTGGATTGTCTATACGGTAGGCTACATCTTGTCCGGTCCCATTCCCCATCAAATCGTAGTCTCCAACTGGTTTCGAGCCAATCGTGGCAAGGCAATGGGGATGGTGTATGTCGGGGTAGGGATCATCGGTGCGCTCGCCGCCTACAACGTCAAGATCCTCACTGGGAGCTTCGGTTTCCATACGACGCTCATGGTGCTCGGCGCGCTTATGTTCCTGGCTTGGCCCGTGGCATGGTTCGTTTTGAAAGACAGACCTGCCGACGTGGGCCAATATCCCGACGGCGCACCAGGCCCGCCCAAAGAGCTTAGCATCAAGTCCCGCTCTTTTAAGGAGCTCATGAGCAGCGCCTCCTTTTGGCTGCTGCTCATTGGGAGCTTCTGTTCCATCGGGTCCATCGGGGCGGTGAACTCGCATATGAAGTTCGTGTTCCTCGATGCCGGCTTCCTGAAAGGGTCTCAGCTGGACGGAACCTGGAGCGCGGCCCAGACCATCATCCTGGTGGCGAG
This sequence comes from Bryobacterales bacterium, assembly GCA_025353235.1. Classification (GTDB taxonomy): domain Bacteria; phylum Acidobacteriota; class Terriglobia; order Bryobacterales; family Bryobacteraceae; genus JANXQZ01. Next base: position 722 of record JANXQZ010000395.1, on the reverse strand, counting down.
TATCGTGGGCCGCTTAGCCATCGGCGCGTTCGCTGACAAATTTTCGAAGAAGTGGGTGATGACCGCGACGTATTTCATCGTGGCGGCCACGATTCCGCTGCTCCTGATGGTGAAGCCGCCAGGCACTCCGTTGCCGTTCGCGATCCTGTTCGGGTTCGCCATGGGAGCCGACTACATGCTCATCCCGTTGATGGCCGCCGAGCAGTTCGGCGTCAACTCGCTGCCCAGGGCCATGGCCGTGATCCTGCCTGTGAACACGATCGGACAGACCTGGTTTCCCTACTTCGTCGCGCGTCTGCAAGAGCACTACGGCAGCTACACGATACCGATGGGAACGGTTTTCGCGCTTGCCATGCTGGGTGCGCTGGCCATTGCGGTGCTGCCTCGCTTCGAAAAGGAAGATGAAACACTTTACGTACAAAACACTGAGCGAGCTGCGGCAAAGCTGTAGCACCTTAGGGACATCTCACGTTCAGTTTGAGCCGGACCCGCAGCAGGTCAGCTCCATCCTGGCACGCAAAGTTCAGGTGGGCCCCATGGAAGTGGGCAACTCGCTAGCGATCCATCCCATGGAAGGGTGCGACGGCACGCTCGACGGTCGGCCTGGCGAACTGACTTGGCGGCGCTACGAACGCTTCGCTCGGGGAGGTGCGAAGCTGCTGTGGTTTGAAGCCACGGCTGTCCGGCCGGAAGCCCGCGCGAACACGCGGCAGCTCTGGATC
>JANXQZ010000387.1 GCA_025353235.1 Bryobacterales bacterium | reverse complement strand
AACGGGTCCATGCCTGAACTAGAAAAAGCGCTGGGCGATTACGCAGTTGACGAGTACTACGGCAAAGCCTACGATCTGGTCCTATCAGGCAAAGCCCGCGACGCCATGGACCTTGAAAAAGAAACGTCCAAGATGCGCGAGCGATACGGCCAGCACACCTTTGGACAGAGCCTTCTGATGGCGCGCCGTCTGATCGAGGCGGGCACCAAGTTCGTCCAAGTGAACTGGCCATCCGTTGCTAATGGGGATCCCGAAACCACGGCGTGGGACACGCACGCTTCGAACTTCGGCCCGCTTAAGAATTTGCACTGTCCCAAGCTGGATCGAGGCCTGTCGGCATTGCTTGACGACATGGATCATCGCGGGCTACTCAAAGAGACAGTCGTAGTGGCGGTGGGCGAGTTCGGCCGCAGTCCGAGGCTGGGAGTCTCCACGTCCGGCAACTCCAATTCTCCCGACGGCCGCGACCATTGGCCCTATTGCTACAGCGCAGTGATCGCCGGAGCGGGCATCGCGCGAGGCATGCAGTATGGCGAATCCGATGCCACCGCCTCCTCGCCGAAAGAGAAGCCGGTGCATCCCAACGATCTGCTCGCGACCGTCTACTACGCGCTCGGAATCGACCCGGACATGCAGATTTTCAATCACCTGAACCAGCCGCGCGAACTGGTGAAAGGGAAGCCGCTAGGCGACCTCTGGGTCTGAGTCGTGCCTCCAGAGATCACACCCTACCGGCCTCCTGTATATCGGCCCGACGCGCTGAATCCCGAGGTAGTGGATCCGCGCCTGGCAGACGTGGAGGGGCTGGCTCGCTGGCTGGACTACGCCTTCACTCTGCCCGGCGGGTTCCGCTTCGGATTTGCCGGAATCATTGGACTCATCCCAGGGATCGGCGACATCGTTGACGGGCTGATCTCGCTGTATATTGTGTACCGCGCGATCCAGCTTCGGATCGCCCGTGTGGCGATCGCCCGCATGCTGGTGAATGTGGGAATAGAAGCACTGGCGGGCTCGGTTCCATTCATCGGCACCCTGTTCGATATCGCATTCAAGGCCAATCTCCGCAACTACAAATTGCTCAAGAGCCACTTGGCGCAGCCGGAACTCCAGAAATCTCGCGATTGGATCTTCTTGATTCTGACCATGGCGTTAGTTGTGGCCAGTATTGCGCTGCCTTTAATACTCTTAGTGGAACTCGCCAGGCGGATGCAATAGCCTATGAACTTCACGCTCCGCTACGTCGGTTGTTTTCCGTTGGTCTATTCGGCTGTGTTCTGCTTAACCGGTCAAGTGAACGAGGGCCGAGAAAAGCGCACCTTTACACATGAACGCGAGGTCGAGACTGCTTTCGTTTGGGAAACCCCTCCGAGATGGGAAGGCGGGAAGCTTGTGGGATATTTGCACAACCACTCGAGCGGCCCGATCATTTACACCATGGATCGGGACGGCACACGGGACGAGACGCTTTTCACGCTCAAAGACGGCGCATTGATACACGTCAGCGACTTAGCGGGCTCTCCGAATGGTGAAATCGCAATAGTCGCAAGCGCCCTTACCTCCGATACCGGTGGCACTACCTTCCTAGCCCGGATCAGCGCCGAAAGGGAACACCAGACGATAACGCGAACGTGGCCCTACTGCCCGAAAGTGGTGACGTTCGCCGCAGACGGCAACATCTGGACCATAGGGAACATGAAGAGCGAAGACGGTACTCAAGACCTTGCAAGAAATGTCCTCCCGGCGCTTCGATCCTTCCGGAAAGATGCTTGGATCGACGACGCTCCGTATCAAGGGTTGGCGAACTGCGGAGACTTCGTTCCTGCGCGCATCAAAGGACCGCGTGGGTTGGTTCGCCCGAGACGGCGATTATCTTGAATTTTCTCTCGATGGCTCGGAGATCGCCAGGTACGCCGGGCCTGAGGGATCCGGGGTCGAGTCCAGAAACATTGCAGGCATGGTCTTGAGCCAAGATAACGAAGTCATCGTGGGCCACTTCGGCGAAAAATAAGCGGAATTCATCATCCTGGATCGAGAGCACCGTTCCTGGAATCCGGTTTCGGTGCCCAAGGAACACGCTCCGACTTGGGCGTTTGTTCTGGGCTTGGACGGGACCACGCTGGTGACTACCACCATGAACGGTAGATTGGGGCTTTTCAAGACAAGATAGCCTTTGGTGAAGTATTTGCTAGTGGTCCCCTACGCTATAATTCCGGCCATGGCATATCCAACGATTTTGCATCGATGGTTCGAAGAAGTCTGGTCCCAAGGCAAAGAAAGCGCCGTGGACGAACTGCTAGCGAGGGACGGGATCATTCACAAGCTGGATGAAGCGGGAACCGAAACGCGCGGACCTGAAGAATTCAAACCCTTCTTGCGACGCATGCTGGCCGCGTTCCCGGACATGCGCGTTACGGTGGAGGACTACGTTGAGCAAGGCGATAAGGTCGCCGTGCGGTGGTCTGCGCAGATGACGCATCACGGCGACGGTCTCGGCATCCTGGCAACCGGCCGAACCGTCAGCATCACGGGCATGAGCTTCGGGCGAATCTCGAACGGCCAGATTCAAGAAGGCTGGAATAACTGGGACGTTCACTCCATGCTGGAGCAGGTTGGCGTGCTGCCTAAGACTCCCCCTACGCCGTAAGCGCGATGCTGAAACGAGTCGCGTTCGTCACCGCCATCCCTCTCAATGTTGCAGGAGGAAGCGGCTGTTACGTGGGCATCTCCACCCTGGCGCGCGCCATGGAACGCCTCGGCGTGCAAGTGGACTGGATCACGCCCAAGTTCCATCTGCCGGTGTATGCCGCAGCCCGCATACTGTTCAACGAAAGCCTGCGCCGCAAAGACTTCTCGGCATTCGATGCCGTTGTTGGATTCGATCTGGACGGCTACGCTCTATCGCCAAAAACGAAACACATCGCCAACATCAAGGGCGTATTAGGCGAGGCCGTGCCCTTCGAGAGCGGAGCTACCCGCCTCAGCTTGGCACTGCAAGCCCGCCTGGAAGCCGTGAATGTCCGGAGGGCTGCTCGCGTAATCACCATCAGCCAATACTGCGCAACTCGGATCCGTGAGTTATATCGATACGAGAAGCCAATCGCGATCGTGCCCGAATTGATCGATCTCACTCACTGGCGCAGCCTGTTTCAGCAAGCGGGCAGCCTGAAACCCGGCAATCGCTTTCAGGTCCTATGCGTATGCCGATTCTATCGACGAAAGCGCGTGGACGTGCTGCTGCGGGCGGCAGCCCTCGTGCGGAGCAAGATCCCGGAGCTGGAAGTGCGAATCGTAGGCGGCGGACCCGATGCGCCAAAGTTACGCAAGCTAAGCACGGAGCTTGGACTCGACTCGGTTGTGCGCTGGCTGGGAGATCTCAGGCAGGCGGAACTCGCGCGGGAATATTGTCAGGCAAGTCTATTCTGCCTGCCGAGTGCGCAGGAAGGCTTCGGCATCGTGCTCCTGGAAGCGATGGCAGCTGGCCGCTCGATCCTGGCAACGCGTTCCGCTGCTGTGCCGGAGGTTGCCCCCCATGGAATGCTGGTTGAGCCGAATAGCCCCGAAGCCCTGGCTGAAGGTCTCGTGCATCTCTATCGGGATAACTCCTTGCGAGCCGAGATCGCGGCCGAGGGGCTGCAACTCGTGGAGCAATACGACTGCTCCAAAGTCGCCCGGCGATTCTTAAATGCACTCGAAATCAACGACATGAAACAAAACGTCGACGTGAGCGTCTAAGTTGAGCCGAGCGGATGCTTGCTGTTGGGTCCGCAAACCGCTAGCCGAAGGGGGACGACGGCAGGCTGGCGGCGGCGTTCGCAATCGAATCGCAAGGCCGACTATGCGGTGCAGGGTTTTTGTCGTCTCCCCTGCTTTGCAGCTACTCCAGGGGTGTGAAAGCACCCTCCAGAACAGCCTGGGGTAGCGACGCGGTTATAGTCGACCTGCGCTTTGATATCTCAGGTGGCCCAAAACCACCACCCTGGTGAACCGCAACCATGGATTGCCGCGACATCACTCCCAAATCACTTGCATTTGCCCCGAATGTCATCTTGGCGACACGCGTGCATTCAAACCAGATCATGCGGAAACTAATAATTGCGTTGATGGCTCTTTCAATCGCGGCGACCAGCGGCATGGCCCAATCGCGGGGCGGCGGCGGGCGAGGCGGTTCGGGCGGCGGCTATAGTGGTGGCCGCTCAGGTGGAGGAAGCGGAAGATCTTATTCCAGCGGCGGTTCTGGGGGCCGCTCTTCTAGCCAGGGTTATGCAAGGGGTTATGCAGCAAGTCAATCGTATGGCAGCCGGGGCTACAGCAACTCTTCTCGCGGCTATGCAAGCGGCGGGCGTTCGTACGGCGGCGGCAGCCGATACTACGGGAATTCCAGAAGCTACTATGGCGGCGGCGGACGGGGCTATTATGGCGGGCGGGGCTACTACGGCGGATATGGCGGATACGGAGTAGGCTTAGGCTACGGTTACGGGTATGGTTATGGGTACGCTCCATATTATGGCTCCGACTATTATGGGTACGGCTCCTACTATGATCCGTATGATGCCTATCCTTATGAAGCCCCGGTCGTGGTCGCGCCGCGAGTCGTGATCGGCATCGGCGGCGGCTGGCGTCACTTCGGACGATACTAATTTCTTAGCGCAGATTCAGACCGCCATCTACAGCAATCACCTGCCCGGTGATGAAGTTGGTGGCGTTCAAAAAGTAAAGTACCGCGTCGGCAATCTCATCTGCAGTGCCGGCGCGTTGGGCGGGCGTAGCCGAAACCATTTTGGCAGCACGGGCATCGAGATCACCGAACGGAATCACTCCTGGCGCAACGGAGTTGACGGTAATGTCGGGCGCGAAGGCTTTTGCCAGACACTTAGTCAGCATAATCACTCCGGCTTTCGACGCGCAGTAATGAGCATGCTCAGCCCATGGGCGTAGCCCGCCCAGCGAGCTGAGGTTTACAATCCGCCCTCCCCCCGATTTGTTCATCAGCAAGGCTCCTTGCTGGCAGCAGAAAAATGTGGCCTTCAAGTTGACGCTATGAATGAAATCCCAATCCCTTTCAGTAATCTTCAACGGATCGAAACGTGTAAAGCGCGCTGCATTATTTACTAATCCATCCAGTCGGCCCATCCGCTCGCCAATCTCCAAGAACATTCGGCCAATCTCGTCGACGGATTCTAAATTGGCCTGAAACAACTCGGCCCCGCCGCATTCCCGTGCCGTGATCTCGGCCTGCTCCCGGGACTGATTATAGTGAATTGCAACCCGAAATCCTTCTTTTGAAAGGCGCAGGGCAATGCCTCGCCCAATTCGCTTGGCCGCCCCTGTCACTAGTACTGTTTTGGGTTGAATCACGCTCAATCGTACCAACCGAAATAGAATCATCTTGATCTGTAACGAAAACTGGATTAACATCCCTATATTAGGTGGGCCGGTCGATAAGGAATCTTATGAAATACCGCAATCAATACGTTCCCTCAGGCACGTACACCTCTTCGCTAGAGAGCGTGTACCTATCGTCAAGCGTCAGCGATAGCAGAAAGGAAAACCGGAGCGCGGTCTGGCTCCACCTTGCAATCGTCTTGTTTATCTTGGGTCTGATCGGCGTCGGCACCGGCCGGGCGAGCACTCTGGAGGGAACGCGTCCCGTCTCCACTAAACTGGAAACTGGATGGATCACCTCCGCCCCCGTCTCATCTTCATTGCGTCATCCCTCCTAGTCACGCTCTTCGGCGGAACGCTCGGCTTCATGCTGATCGAGCATTACGCCCCCTTCGACGCTTTCTACTTCACCCTCACCACTATCACCACCGTCGGCTACGGCGAGATCTTTGGGTTGAGCCGCGCGGGCCGGATCTTCAATTCCTTCCTGATCTTTTTTGGAGTCATTTCCCTCCTGCTGGCCGTCGGCGGCATGACTCAGACGGTGATCGAACTCGAGCTGAACCAGTTCTTCGGAAAACGGAGGGTCAAAACCATGATCGATAAACTGAAGGATCATTACATCGTGTGCGGGTTTGGCCGCGTCGGGCGCGGGGCTGCCGCCGAACTCAGCCGGGCTGGTGTGCCGTTCGTCATAGTAGACCGGGATGAAGACAAAGTAGAGCGGGCCATCCGTGTCGGGATGCTGGCCGTGCTGGCGGATTCGAATCGCGACGAGACACTCATGGATGTCGGCATCCTGCGCGCCCAAGGCCTAATCGCGACCCTTTCCACCGACGCCGATAATCTGTTCCTTCTACTCTCGGCGAAGGGCTTAAACTCCAGCCTGCGGGTGTGCGCTCGCATCGCGGAAGAGACGTCCGAGCAGAAGTTCCGGCGCGCTGGAGCCGACTTCGTCTTCGCTCCCTACGACATCACCGGGAATCGGATGGCCCAAGCTCTGCTCAAACCGCATGTCTTCCAGTTCATCGACTTCACTACCAAGAGCATGGGTCTCGACGTGGGGATCGAACAGGTGCGCGTCGCACCAGGCAGCGAGTTCGCCAGCCGCACGCTGGAGCAAATGCAACTCCGCCGTGAACTTGGCGTAATCGTACTGGCGATCCGCAAGGCGGATGGTCGGATGCTTTTTAATCCGCCTGCCGACGCGGAAATCGACGGCGGCGATTTCCTGGTGGTAATGGGCGAGCCTGCCAGCTTGCGCAAATTGGAGCACATGCTCGCGGAGATCAACGCATGAAAGTACTGACCGCCGCGCAAATGCGCGAGGTGGATCGTCGAACCATCGAGTCGGGCATTCCAGGCATCATCCTGATGGAAAACGCAGGCTGCCGCGTGGTGGAGTTTCTCGCTAAAAAGTTCGCCCCTCTAGCGCGACATCGGATAGCAGTGTTCTGCGGCAAAGGGAATAACGGCGGCGATGGATTAGTGGTCGCCCGCCAGCTCCATACGCGCTTTCAACTTCGGGCGCTGCACGTCATCCTAGCGGGCAGGTCCGAGGATCTTAAAGGCGACGCAGCCGCGAATTTCCAGATGCTGACAGCCGCCGGGTGCGAGGTCGGCTTCGAAATTACGCCCGACACGCGTCGTGCGACGGTGGTCGTCGACGCACTGCTGGGTACCGGGCTGACCGGACCGGCGCGCGACCGATCCGCCGAACTTATTCGCGAGATCAATAGCGGGTTTCCTGACGCCAAAGTCGTAGCAGTAGACCTCCCCTCTGGGCTCGCAAGCGACCTGGCGTTTCATACGGGAGACGTAGTACGCGCCGACTACACGGTGACGTTCACCGCTCCCAAGCCCTGCCATGTGCTCGCGCCCGCCTGCGAAAGCGTGGGCGAGTTGCGCTTTGGGCAAATCGGTTCACCGGCAGAGCTCTATGAAGAAGACGACTCTATCTATCTGGCGCTCTCCGAACACGCCGACTTTCAGCACCTATTCAAGCCCCGCGCACGTGACTCCAACAAAGGATTATATGGGCACGCGCTGATCATCGCGGGCGGCCGCGGCAAGACCGGCGCGGCAGCGATGGCGGGTCTCGGAGCGCTGCGGGCCGGAGCCGGGCTAGTCACTGTTGGCTCGGCTGCTTCGGCCATCGACGCGATCGCTTCCCACGCCCCCGAACTCATGACCGACCCTCTGCCAGAAACGCAGTCGGGCATGGTGCAGAGCGTGCCCGCCGAATCCCTCCAGCGCAAGAACGTGGTCGCCATAGGTCCCGGGATGGGTAGCGATCCGGAAACCGTGGGCTTAGTCCGACGGCTGGTTGACGAATTAGAAACATCGATGGTGGTGGATGCGGACGGGCTAAACGCCATCGCGGGTCACCCAATTTACGCCAAAGGACCGCGTATCCTCACACCGCATCCAGGCGAAATGGCGCGGTTGACGGGCCTGAGTGTGGAAGCCGTGCAAGCGGATCGCATTGGCGTAGCGCGATCGTATGCACAGGAGCACGGAGTCTACCTGGTGCTGAAGGGAAATCGGACAGTGATGGCGTGGCCGAATGGGCGTGTGTGGATCAATCCGACCGGCTCTCCGGGGATGGCCACCGGTGGAACCGGCGATGTGCTCACCGGCATCATCACAGGGTTACTTGCGCAGTTCCCGAATGACATAGAGGCAGCCGTTTTGGCCGGAGTCTACCTGCATGGCCGCGCAGGAGAACTCGGAGCTCGCGAACTTGGCGAGAAGTCCCTCATCGCCGGCGATCTTTTCCGCTTCCTGCCGGAGGCTATTCGTGAATGCGCTGAAGTTCTACACGCACTCTGAGGAGGAGACGATCGCCTTGGGCGAGCTGATCGCGCATCAGCTACCGTTGAAAGCAGCAGTGCTGCTAATCGGCAACTTGGGCGCAGGCAAGACAACCCTGGCCAAGGGGTTGGCGGCGGGTCGAGGAGCCGCGTCGCACGATGAAGTTAGCAGCCCCACCTATACCTTGATCCACGAATACGGCGCGGACGTCTATCATATTGATCTATACCGACTCGACGAAGCGAGGCAAGTAGCAAACTTAGGACTTGATGAAATCTTTGATCGCGATGCGCTGGTTGTGGTCGAGTGGGGAGAACGATTTCCTGAGCTGATGCCCGAAGACCGGTTCGAGATCCGGCTGACACCCACCGATGAGAACACGCGCGAGATTGAGATCACCCGATATACACGCTGAAGCGAGTGATCTGCCGGTATCCCATGCGCTCATAGAGCGGCAGCCCCGTGGTTGTGGATTGCAGGACCGTGGCTTCAATGCCGGTGGACTCCCTCACTTGGCCGAGCGCCTCACGCATGATGGCCTCGGCGTAGCCCTTGCCGCGATGGTTCGGCAGCGTTGCCACTGAGTAAATTCCAGCCACATCGCCAGTTACTACGGTGGCCGCGGTGGTAACAGGCAAGCCGTTCGCGTAGCCCACATAACCCTGAAACGATCCGGCCCAAGCCTGCGCACCGCCGTATATTTCCCGGCAGACTTCAAACGGTATCTCAAAGGCGACCCCAGTAATATGCGCGAATGCCAAGCGCGTCTGCTCGTTCGTCACGCGCCGCGTTTGGAGGCTGGGGAGGGGGCGCGTGGGAGGGCGCAAGCAATCGGCATAAAGACCGGGAGGGTCGGTAAGCGGGCTCAAGCCAAAGCGGCTGAAGATGGACTGGGATTGTCGGCGAACCGCCGTATCTACGACGCCGTCGCATAGCCAATAGGTCCAGCGAAGATTGCGGCTTTGGTAGAAGTCCACCGGGATCTGAATTCTTTGGCGCAGTTCGCTCGCGTGGGGGCCAATGGGTTCGGAGAGCACGGCGGCATTAAAGGCGGCATAGTTGAGGCCGCAGGAAATGAGGCAGACTCCGGGGCCTTCCTCGACCACGCCATCCTTCCGGGCGCGGCCGAAGAACCGCATGGCTTCGAGGAGGTTGTTCGAGATCGCCAGGATCTCGCGCGCAGGCACGTTTCATCGTAGCGCGGCCCAACGTCACATAACGAGCGCGCGATAATAGCACTATGCGAACGGTTCCTAGCGGTTTTGTTAATCAGGCAGACCTCGCCAATGAAGCGGCCAAGGTTATTCCTAAGCTGGGGAAAGAAGCTGTTCGGGTCAGGCACAACATCGGAACAGATACCAGCGGGGATCCCTCTATCTTTTTCCGAATTGTACTGCGGACGAAGCAACCAGGGAAGATGTTCTCTCACATTTTACGACGCGTATAAGGAAAATCGTATTCGATGAGATTCGTCCTTACGAGAACTGGGGATTAATCCCCTACTTTAGTTTTCGCAGCGCATCCGAGCAGGAACAGCGGCACGAGCCGGAGTGGTCGTGATTGATGAGTTTCATGATGAGCTCCTGCAACAGGCAACTGAACTTGTTCATAAAGAACCAGATGCCCCAAAGCAAGCGAGCCTTCGGCGAGGTATATCAGCCGCCTCCAGTCGCATCTTGAATTCGAACATTTTTCCGTTTGTCGGAGAAGATCCGGCAGTAGTAGAGAATTTGAGATTTGTAGCCGACGCATTCGTACAGTTACAAAATATTAGGCACGTTGCGGATTACGACAACACTGTTTTCTGGACTCGAACCCAAGCTCTCGGTCAACTCAAATTAGCCGAGGACGCCTTTGCTAAATGGAAGTCGATACGCACCGAGCGGATCGCGCAAGCCTATCTCGTTTCATTTCTGGTCAAGAACCGCAGCTGATAGGGTCAGCTGCACGGACCTTACTCTTCCCGCAGCACCTGCAGAGGCTTCTGACCCAAAATCCGGAAACTCGCCACCCACCCCGCAAGATTAGCAATCAACGCAGTCGCACCAATACACACCAAACTCGAGACCACATCCACGCGCAGCTTCCCATTCAGCAGCTTATAAAGAAGCAGGTTGGCAAACCCGTTCGCCAGCAGTGTACCCATCAACCCAGCCACCGCCCCCAGCACGAGGAACTCCACAGAAAAAATCTTGCTTACTCGCCACCGAGTCGCGCCCGGCGTCTTCAAAATCACCACTTCGCGCACTCGCCTGAACCGGATGCCTGCTACTGGATGCTTTAAGCCGCAGCCAGGATCGCTCCCGGAAAACGTTAGGAACTCAATCAAGACTTCATCAGTGGTGAGAATGATCGTAAAGCCCAGGGTTCGATCAAACACCTGTGCCTCGCGGTGGGCGGCGTCGGTCGGATCACTCAGTGCAATCCAGTATAAGGCGTCTGCAAACATAGCCCTTTCCACGTTTCCTTCGGTAAACCGTAGATGTAATGATCGTGCTCGCTGCCCCCGTCCAGAGGCAGCTTCGCGCGAACTTCATCCGGCATATCGGCCCAAATTTCCCCGACGATGCGGCAGAGCCATGTTTCGGCGCTCAGTCCTTCGGTCTCCGCTCGCTGCTTAACTTGGGCTTCCAGTTCCGGGGGATCGCTAACGTCATGTCCAAAATATCCTTTCAAATGTAGCTTAGGGATAGAGCACTAGCCTGACGCGTCACGATTTGGAGGCCGAGGCGCGTTTGGGCTGGTAAACTCTTGACAATCTATGGACTGGTTTCGGAAGCTCAAAGCTTTTTTCTCAATACTCCTCATCGCGTGGAACCAAACGCGCAGGCCTGAGCCATTCAAGCCAGAGGAAGGGCCTGATGAAACCGATCAGCCGCACACCCACCAGGAAGCGTTGGAGCCCGAGGAATCGGGTGCTTACGAAGAGCAGGATCAAGGAGGAGGGGTCACCACGCTCAAACCCCGCCTGATTTTCGGCAACAGCTTCGCGAACCTACTGCAATGCCGTATCCACAACGGAGGATTTCTATCTTCGGAACTTCCGATACATGGCCCGGACGTGCGAGTGATTCTTACTGAGGGCTTTCATCGCTCCTTCCGAAGTGGAGACCGAATACGGCTTCAATTCGGACCTGTAGGACGTGGTGTAAGCCTTATTGCCCCAATCGAAGTACCCCTCGAAGCTTACACCACCGAGGCTCTCGCCAAGTCTCCAAAGTCTCCGACGCCACTCCCCTCGGGTGCTCCGGGATACCGCCCTGGGAAGCTGCGTATGCTCGCGACAGACCCTGAAGGGAATACTTTGCCGGGAGTCAAGCTAACGCATACAGCAAAGCCCGGGCTAGCCCAAATTCTGATTATGAAGACAGAGGCCTGTGCCGTTTACGAGACCGTTGCTTCGGAAGCGTTGGCGGTCGGGGACGCTGTAAAACGCACGTCTATCGAGATTCACGTCGCCTTCTTCTCCAACACAAATCAAGACCTCCCCACGCCAGGCCAAACCAAGCTGATAGTGACATACATGCCAAACCCAAAGACGTTTGCGCACGGTTCGACGGGGGCCTTGCCTTATCTGTTCCAGCCCCACAATCTTTTCGCTATCAATACTTGTCGGCAGGCTCTAATGTTTCCGTTTGTAAAGAATCAGGACGGCTCTGATACTCGCATTGTGATCTCGAACACATCACTTGACATCTTCGGAACATCGACCCAACAGGGAGCGGTCAGGCTTTACTTCTATGGCTCGATGGCTGACGGAAC